>CAJTXH010000020.1 GCA_910580005.1 uncultured Lachnospiraceae bacterium
CCTGCGTCCGTCTGCAAACAAAGGACGGCTGGAAATTTTATGAAACGGACGTGGCCTTGATAAAATTTATATTGATTATTATTAAAATTGATTATACAATATAACTATATCGAACAAGAGGTCGGTTATGGCTGATAATATAATCCACTACCTTTTTTACAACTATATTATTGTTCATATATGACACTCCTTTCCCTATTTAATATAACATAACTTTCTAAAATAATCTTAATAGAAATTGCCCTAATTGAATAATAAGAATGGCGACAGAATATAAATATTCTGCCGCCATTCTGCTATACATAAATAATTTCCTCGTTTACAATCTCCTTTGCACACGCCTTTACATTATTAAGCCGTCCTATCCATTCTAGAGTGTTTTCTTCCTTTAACTGTTTGTTATGCCTTGTGCCTGTTTCATGCCCTCTATGAGAATGTGGGAGCGTTCCTGTGCCTGCCTGTCAATGTCCGGAAGGTAAGCGTTGAGCCTGCCGCTTGTAAGAAGATTGATGTATGTGGCCTTGCGGTACTTCTTTAGATAATCAAGATGCTGCTGTACCCATATGCCTATTAGCTGTTCTTCTTCGGTGGGTACAGTTATGCATGGTATCAAGTAATCGTCTTGCCTTTCGTATTTGCCGCCCAGTTTCTCAAATAATGATTTTGCCATTTTGCAATTCCTCCATATGATTTAGATTTTCCTACAATCCAATCATTCCGGCTGATTACAAGATAAGGCGGAGCCTGCTATATTTATAGTATTTTTTAAATGACTGGAACTTGTTTCTATTCTCTGTCGTAGTAAATATAATTTTTCTATATCTTTACGTTTATATACATCTTTTGGAAGATTTGTTATTAATATTCCAGTATTTCCATAACGAAATAAAAGCAGAACCGAGGAAAATGGTCATATGGTAACTAAAATAAATCTGCATGAGAAAAATATCTAATTTTGCATGGGATGCCGTAGCTGCATGGGCACAAAAATTTGTATGCAAAAGGATGATATACAGGAAATTGCCAGTTATTTACGTGAATGCCAGATAGTTTTTCTTTCGGCTCTTGTTTATTGTGCGAATGTCCCTGCTCTTGTAAAAAACTTATTTGACCGGTTATTAGGAACGGCTGCAAGGGAAAAAATATATGATTTTGACTTCCTGTAATACTCCTTTTCCATTTTCATGGATATTTGGACAAAGCAGGGGTGCAATACTCAATATGGACGAATTCTTTAGGACTGCAGGCATGAAACCAATAGGAAAAGTTGTTTATGCAGGCGCAGCTTATAAAAAAGATCTGCCAAAACAGATAGCCAGAAAGATTGAGAGGTGTTTAAAATGAAAATATCCAAGAAGAAAGTAATTTCATTTATTGTCTTATTTCTTTTTCTTGTTAGTTTGATTTGGGAAGCAGTTTACCTAAAAAAAGTTGCTGATTATAAGCGGGCCGTAAAGGAAACTGATTTTGATGAAATAGATGTTATTAACATTTCTTATGGAATTTATACCGGAGAATATGATGTAAATTTTATATATGCCAAAGTGGAAGTCACTGTGGAAGATGGAAAAATTGTAAGTATTAACATTTTGGAGCATAGGCATGAACGTGGAAAAGCCGCAGAAACAGTCATAGAAAAAATAATGGAAGAACAGAAAATTGATGTTGATGCAATCTCTGGTGCAACAAATTCAAGCACTGTCATTAAAAAAGCTGTTGAAAATGCGCTCAAAGGAGAACCGTAAAATATGAACGAAAGAACAAAATGGATACATTGTCCTGTTTGCGGAAGTAAGACCCATGATAGAATTAGAGAAGATACTGTTTTGAAAAACTATCCCCCCGGTTGCCCAAAGTGCAAGCAGGAAACATTGATTGAACTATTGAATTTAAATATAACAGTCATCACAGAGCCAGACACTTTAGATGCAGAGCCGGTGAATTTGTGAAATAGAACCACAGTTCGTTGGCTCTGTTTTGTTTCATACAGATTTTAAGGTGAAGTCTGCTGATAGTAGATAACGAATCTTGACATTTATTTGCTTTAGCTGTATAATACAGTACTGTATTATACAGTATTGAAAGGAGAAAATATATGTCAACTATTGATTTAATTATTTTGGGGTCACTTTATCAAAGCCCCAAAAGTGCATACGAATTACAAAAACAAATTGAGGACAGGCATTTAGCCAGATGGATAAAAATAGGCTCTTATACAGTATATAAAAAAGTTATCCAATATGAAAAGAAAGGATTTGTCTTTAGTGAAACAAAGAAGAATGGGAATATGCCCGAAAGAACAGTATATACGCTCACATCAAACGGAAAAACAAAGTTTCGTGAGTTGATGTCCGGATTTTCAACAGGCGAAACCAGAATATTTTTAGATTTCAACGCTGTTATTGTAAATATGTCATTGCTTGATGATGCAGATTTCAATGAATGTATAAACAATATAAAAGACAGCATTTATAAGACCAAAAATCAAATACAAGAGCAGTTGTCAAGGCAAAAGGAAATGACTATATTGGGACAAATGATATTGGAACAACAATATATGCTTTTAGAAACATTAGAAAAGTGGGAAATGATTTTTGAACAAAAAATTAACGGGAAGGATAAAAAACATGATTAGTTTTATTTTATTAAATCTCATTATCTACATACCATTTCATTTATTTGAAGAAGCGGTTGGCGATTTTCCTAAATGGATGTATGAACATAAATGGCTACCCTATCATATGACACATGGACATTGGATGGCAAACAATATATTTGTATATTATCCCATGCTTTTGTTGGCGGTATTAATTTATATATTTAATAAAAATATGATTTGTTTTGGTGTGGCTATACTGATATGGGGTCTTATTAATTTTGCAGACCATTTCTTTTATACAATTAAGGATAAAAATATTTCTTATGGGCTAATAACAGGCTTTTTATTTCTGGTTAATTCTGTACTGGGACTAAGATTTTACATTTTATCAGATGATTATTCAGTGCTTCATCTGGTTATCGGAATATGTATTGGCGGTCTCCTCTTTGGGCTGCCTATTGGCTTGTGTATTGTTACATATAAATTCTTTGATAAATTTATTAAGTAAAATAGCAGGAACATGGGGTTGATGAAGGTACCATTGAACAAATCCACATTGACGACAGGGCAGACTTTAATTCCAACAGACGGTTTTACCATCGGGTAAGTGGCTTCGGGGAATATATTGAGAGAATGGAAAAGGTAGAGATATTCCGGCTTATGCACCAGTTAGATAATATGACAAAGGAAGTCATGTATTTAAGGCTTGCAGGAGATTTACAATTTTCGGAAATTACGGACATTATGGGAAAAACAGGAAACTGGGCAAGAGTAACTTATTACAGAGGAAAGCAAAAATTGATGAAAGGAAGAAAAGAATGGTCAGTGATTTTTCAAAAAAGAGCATAGAGAAACATCTGGAGCATTGTGCAGACTGTAAAGAAACTTTTGGCAACATGTCGTTTGGTTTAGAGCCAGATGAAAAACCGCCGGAGGGACTGGAAGTAAAAAAATTTTTAAGAAAGACAAAAAAGATGTATTTCTTTTATGGTCTGGGTGGGATTAGTTTTGTGGCTGCTTTTGTCTGCTTTCTGTTATTCAGATAAGCGGATATTGCCTGATGCATACGGGAACGCTTTGGGTATTACGTTATGGCTTTCCTATCATGCTGCTGTGGTTAGCGGTTCTTTGGCTGCCAGTCCTTTTCAGATACATTTTGAAATGGAATATATAGGATTGTCTGGCGGTGTTGATGGTCATGGTAATCGTGGGGAATTATGCAACAAAACTGATTACCGGTGATTATGGATGGGAGGATATATAGAGCCAGCATACTTTTATATGTAATGCGTTTGGGGAAATTATCTGATTGATCTTATTTGGAATGATAGGTAGGATAAAAAATGGAGAAGGTAATCAAAGTATAAAATCTAAGAAAAGTTTATAAGAATAATGTTGCGGTAGAAAATGTCAGTTTTGAATCCGGTTCTGGAAGTATCATGGGACTATTAGATTCCAACGGCGTGGGTAATACAACCACATTGAAATGGATTATTTTGCCCATTTGCATAAAAACAGCGGAGAGAAACAGGTCATGGAACTGATTGATAATGTTTGGCTTGGCACACAGACAAAAAATAAAGTAAGAAAATTTTCACTTGGAATGAAACAAAGGCTTGCATTGGCAAGAGCTATGCTGGGACAGCCAAAACTTATTATTTTGGATGAACCTGTAAATATAAGGGAAAGAAAATCCGATAACAAGATATAACAAAATGTGGCAATCGGAGAACTGTGATATATGTGCGAATATATTATAATGGAGGATTACTATCTGCCATGCCTTACTTTACCGCCCGAAGATGAAAAGCCTATTGGGATATGGGGACAGCGGCACAAACGCTACTTGAAGGATAATATCTTAGAGCTTAAAGCTATGTGCTTTAAATTGGATTCAAACCGCACAGCTCTCTATGGGATTAATTGCCGTTTGGAGGTCAAAGAATGATTGGATTAAAAAGAGGAACCGTTAAACTGTACGAACACGAAAAAGAATGGGAAGTTGAAGCTCAGAATACAATTTCTTGTTTGAAGAAACTATTGGGCAATGTTATAAAAGATATTCAGCATGTGGGAAGCACCTCTATATTTTCCATAAAGGCAAAACCAATAATTGATATTGCAGTTGCAGCCGATGATTTCAATGACATTCTTTCTTTTGAAAAAGAGCTAAAAAATAATGGTTTTTATTACCGCCCCAATGCACAGGCGTCTCTTAGAAATCAGTTGTTGTTCGCTTGCGGTAGCTATTATGATGGCTCAGGAGATTTACAAACTCATTTTATTCACATTGTTCAGACCAATAGTATGGATTGGATAAACTACATAAATTTTAGAAACTATCTCAATAGCACCCCTTCAGTTGCCAAAGAGTATGAAAATTTGAAAGTGTCTCTTGCTTTGCAAGCTCCTATTGATAGTGGCAGAGAAAAGTATCTCAGAGGGAAACACGATTTTATCGTTTATACTTTGAGAAAAGCACTTGTGAAATCTTATCTCGGAAAGACAGTTCATATTAAAATAGACAGACCTATCGGAAGTGTACATCCTAAGCACTCTGGGATAACCTATCCTATAAATTACGGATACATACCAAATGTATTGAGTGGCGATGGTGAAGAAGTTGATGTGTATTTGATTGGTGTGGATGTTCCAGTCGAAGAATATGTGGCTCGTATTATCGGAATAGTTCATCGTCATAACGATGTGGAAGATAAACTTGTCGCTGCACCTGAAGAAACCGATTTCACGAAAGAGGAAATTGAAAAATTATTATATTTTCAGGAACAATATTACAAATACGAAATTGAGATATATTCATAGAAAAGTCCACCCTGCAAGACGCAAAAATCTTGCAGGGTGTTTTCTTATGTTCTGATATATGTAATCACACAAGACAAGGACTTTGCCCTGCGGTGTTATTGTATTAGTCAAAGTTACCATATGTTTCTACAAATACTCTATAAAATGAAATCATTAAGATATGTTCCCGGGGACAGGAAGATACATACCAGCCTGGTATGCGGCAGCTGGTTTGCGGCACACTTCTGTACTGGTACAATTGACAGTTGCTACCAATGAAAATGAAGAAGCATATGTATATTTATTAAAGTTGTAAAAGCCGCCCTGCCTTTATTATATAGAAAGTATTTATAAGGTTTTAATGCCTGCTGGATGGAAAATTGTGTATATATTGTATAAAAGTGTTAAAAGAATATAAACTTATTGATTTATATTCTTTTTTTATGTTAAAATTTTATAATGGTTATAAAGAAATGGGGGAATGTTTAATGCTTAAAACTTTAGCGGCACATATTAAAGAATTTAAGAGAGATTCCATACTTACACCTGTATTTATGATTTTAGAAGTTATTCTTGAAACAATAATACCATTGATGATGGCATCCATTATTGATGATGGTGTAGAGTCTGGCAGTATGGAGCATATTTATTTTATGGGCAGCTTGATGGTAATTACCGCATTTGCAAGCCTTTGGGCAGGTGTAATGGGTGGCAAATATGGCTCAAGGGCATCAACAGGTTTTGCAAGGAACTTAAGAAAAGCCATGTATGAAAATATTCAGACATTCAGTTTTTCAAATATTGATAAGTTCAGTACATCAGGGCTTGTTACAAGGCTTACTACTGATGTGACAAATATCCAGAATGCTTACCAGATGATATTGCGCATGTGTATGCGTGCACCAGCATCATTAATATGTGCAATGGCAATGTCTTTTTATGTAAATGCAAAAGTTGCTCTTGTATATCTTGCAGCAGTTTTTATTCTTGGTATTATACTTTTTGTACTTATTAAATTTACAATGAAATATTTCCAGCAGGTATTTAAAAAGTATGATGCACTTAATGAAAGCGTGCAGGAAAATGTATCTGCAATCAGGGTTGTAAAGGCATATTCAAGGGAAGAGTTTGAGAAAAGCAAGTTTATGACAGCAAGTGGCAATATTTACAATATGTTTGTAAAGGCTGAGAAGATGATTGCGCTTAACTCACCAGTTATGCAGCTTGCAGTTTACTCATGTATACTTTTAATAAGCTGGCTTGGTGCTAAAATGATTGTAGGCGGCTCTATGACTACAGGTGAGCTTTCACAGCTTTTAACATATTGTATGAACATACTTATGAGCCTTATGATGCTTTCAATGATTTTTGTAATGATTACAATGAGTATGGCAAGTGCAGAACGTATTGCAGAAGTGCTGGAGGAGAAAGCAGATATAACAAACCCTGCAAAACCAGTAATGCAGGTTCCTGATGGAAGCATCAGGTTTGACCATGTAAGTTTCAGTTATAAAAGTGATGCAGAAACACCTGTACTTAAAGATATTAACCTGGATATAAAACAGGGTGAAATGATAGGCATAATTGGTGGTACAGGAAGTGCTAAGTCAAGTCTTGTAAATTTAGTAAGCAGGCTTTATGATGTGGCAGAGGGAAGTGTGCTTGTGGGTGGCATTAATGTAAAGGATTATGATATTGAAACATTGAGGAATGAAGTTTCAGTTGTATTGCAGAAGAATGTTCTTTTTAGTGGCACTATCCTTGAAAACCTTCGCTGGGGCGATGCAAATGCAACAGATGAGGAGTGTATACATGCCTGCCAGCTTGCCTGTGCTGATGAATTTATAGATAAAATGCCAGATGGCTATAACACATATATTGAACAGGGTGGCACTAATGTATCAGGCGGGCAGAAACAGCGTCTCTGCATAGCCAGGGCATTAGTTAAGAAGCCGAAGGTACTTATACTTGACGATTCTACAAGTGCAGTTGATACTGCAACAGACAGCAAAATCCGCAGGGCATTTGCTGAGGAAATACCTGATACAACTAAGATTATAATTGCACAGCGTATCTCCAGCATTAAGGAATGTGACAGGATAATTGTCATGGAAGATGGCGCTGTTGACGGCTTTGGTACACATGGTGAACTTCTTGCAAGTAATGAAATATACCGTGATGTTTATGAGTCACAGATGAGCGGCAGTGGTGATTTTGATGAGTAAAAACAGCATAGGAACATCTAAAATATAGAGAGGATGGTGTATCATATGGCACGTAGGCAGAATATGGGCCCAAGACCTAAAATTGAAAATCCAGGCAAGCTTTTTATGCGCCTGCTTAAGTATGTTTTTAAATATTACTGGCTGCATTGTATTATTGTTTTTATAGGGATTATTGTAAGCGCACTTGCAGGTGCACAGGGTACTATGTTTACTAAATCGCTTATAGATGATTATATTATACCACTGGCAAAGGCACAGAACCCTGATTTTTCAGGGCTTTTAACGAGGATATGCCAGGTTGCGGCTTTTTATGGTGCAGGTATTATTGGCACATTTTTATATAGCAGGCTTATGGTGTATGTAACACAGGGTACTCTCCAGAAACTGCGTGTGGAAATGTTTACAAAGATGGAGTCACTTCCAATTAAATATTTTGATACTAATGCACATGGTGACATTATGTCAATATATACTAATGATATTGACACACTCCGCCAGATGATAAGCCAGAGCATACCACAGTCAGTTTCATGTTTCGTAAGTGTTGTAAGTGCATTTATATATATGGTTATACTTAGCATTCCACTTACAATAATTACCATTTTTATGGTGGGTGTAACATTTTATATGACAAAAAAACTTGCAGGTCTTAGTGGTTCTTATTTCCTTGCACAACAGAGGGATATAGGAAAAGTAAATGGCTATATTGAAGAAATGATGGAAGGACAGAAGGTGGTCAAAGTGTTCTGCCATGAGGAAGAAAGCAAAGAAGGGTTTAATAAACTTAATGACCAGCTTTTTGAAAGTGCCGATAATGCTAATAAGTTTGCCAATATACTTATGCCAGTTAATGCACAGATTGGAAATATAAGCTATGTGTTATGTGCTATTGCTGGCGGTTTCCTGGCGCTTAACGGGGTTAATGGATTTACAGTTGGTTCACTTGTAAGTTTCCTTACATTTAACAAGTCATTTAGTATGCCAATAAACCAGATAAGCCAGCAGCTTAGTGCAGTTGTAATGGCTCTTGCAGGCGCTGACAGGGTATTTAAGCTTATTGACGGAGAACCAGAAATAGATGATGGTTATGTTGAGCTTGTAAATGCAAAGGAAGATGGCAGTGGGAATATTACAGAATCAGAGGAGCGCACAGGAATGTGGGCATGGAAGCATTACCATAAAGACAGTGATACAACTACTTATGTAAAGATGCAGGGTGATGTTGTATTTGACCATGTAGATTTTGGATATAATGATGACAAAATAATACTGCATGATATTGAAATTTATGCAAAGCCAGGACAGAAAATCGCATTTGTCGGGGCTACTGGTGCGGGTAAAACTACAATTACTAACCTTATAAACCGTTTCTATGATATACAGGATGGCAAAATACGTTATGATGGCATTAATATTAATAAAATAAAGAAAAAGGATTTAAGGCAGTCACTTGGCATAGTATTACAGGATACACATCTTTTTACAGGCACTGTAATGGAAAATATAAGGTATGGCAAGCTTGATGCAACAGATGAAGAAGTAATTAATGCGGCAAAGCTTGCAAATGCACATAGTTTTATTAAGAGGCTTCCAGAAGGATATAATACAATGCTTACAGGGGATGGTGCTAATTTAAGCCAGGGACAGAGACAGCTTCTTGCTATTGCAAGGGCAGCGGTTGCAGACCCGCCTGCACTTATTCTTGATGAGGCAACAAGTTCCATTGATACAAGGACAGAAAAGCTTGTCCAGAAAGGCATGGACAGACTTATGAGCGGAAGGACGACATTTGTAATTGCACACCGTCTTTCTACAGTACGCAATAGCGACTGTATAATGGTTCTTGAACAAGGGCGCATTATTGAAAGGGGCACACATGATGAACTTATAGATAAACAGGGTAAATATTACCAGCTTTATACAGGTAAAATTGGAAGTGGCATAGCAGGCTGAAATTTTAAGTTTACAAATTACTTTACAAGTGATATAATAAATCTAACAATGTATTTTAGAAACGTTTTATTCCACAAGCCTCAAAGGATGCACTTTTATATGCCTCCCTGCTTGTGGTTTTTAGGGAAAAGGAGGATTTTATTATGTTACTTAGCACATACCAGAAAGTTATTGCCTTATTTGAAAGCGGCAATGGCTACAGGAATGCTTCTGAGCTAAAGGATTCAAAGATTACTACAGTACAGATTAAGGAACTTGTCAATAAGGGGATAGTTGAACACGTTTCGCATGGTTTTTACTGGCTTGTTGATGAAGAGAATGGCAAACCAGAGAATTACAAGTTTATTGAGGCATGTATGGTTAATCCAAGGTCAGTTATATGTGCAGACAGCGCATGTTATTACCACGGGCTTATAGACAAAGAGCCTGAAGTGCTTTCTGTTGCCACTTTAAAGACAGACCGTTCACGTATGCAGCTTAACTTCCCTGTATGCAGGCACTATTACTCAAATCTTGCATTTGAGCAGGATATGGAAACTGTAAAAACACCATATGGTGAAATCAGGGTGTATGGAATAGAGAGAAGTGTATGTGACTGTATACGTTTCAGGGATGATATAGGTGGGGAAATGCTTGACCTTATTATCAGCAATTTCCTTGAAAGGAACTGCAACCAGATGGACAGGCTTCTTGCATATGCAGATGCAATGCGTGTAGGTAAAATTGTGCGCATTAAACTGAACCAGATAGAAGAATAGAAATGAGGGGTTATTATGGGGAATGAAGTTTATGATAAACTGTTAAAGTGTTATGGGTGCTTTAAAGAAAAAACAGATTTCAGGCCTGAAGCTGCCCTGGTATTAGGTTCTGGGCTTGGTGACTATGCAGATGGCATAAAGGTTGTTTCAGAACTTGATTACCATGATATAGATGGTTTTCCAGTTTCAACAGTTCCAGGACACCAGGGAAAGTATATTTTTGGATATGTTGGTAATGTACCTGTTGTATGTATGAAAGGCAGGGTACATTATTATGAGGGGTACAATATAACAGACGTTGTACTGCCAGTACGCCTTATGAAGCTTATGGGTGCAAAAGTCCTGTTCCTTACTAATGCAGCAGGAGGAATTAATACAAGTTTCCAGGCAGGGGATTTTATGTTAATAAAAGACCATATTGCTAATTTTGTGCCATCACCGTTAATTGGACAAAATATTGATGAAATTGGGGTACGTTTCCCTGATATGGGAAATATATATAATAAGGAACTGCAAAGGATTATAAAGCGCACAGCAGCACTTCTTGACATTCCATTACAGGAAGGTGTGTATATACAGCTTACAGGGCCTGCTTATGAAACACCTGCGGAAATACGTATGTGCCGTACTCTTGGGGCTGATGCAGTAGGGATGAGCACAGCATGTGAAGCAGTTGCAGCAAACCATATGGGGATGAAGATATGCGGCATATCATGCATTTCCAATATGGCATCTGGAATTACAGCTAACCCGCTTACACATAAAGAAGTCCAGGAAACAGCGGACAGGGTTGCACCACTGTTTAAGCAGCTTGTTACAGAGTGCATAAAAAATATCGGGAAGGACATTGCTGGTGCATGAAACATGGCATAATATATAAAACTGCCTGTTTCATGAAGAATATTTTCCAGTTTTTTATAACAGCCGCCGTCAGGTTTTATTATATTATGTGCCACAGGTGAATGATAGAGTTTTTTATTGTACAAGATATTATTTTGCACAAAAGGAGGCAGTAATATGACATTGACAAATGAAGATTTACTGGCAATAAGCAATCTGCTTGATATAAAACTTAAGCCAATAGACCAGCGTTTAACAAACCTTGAAGCTGAAGCTGGTAACCTTGATAACCGCATTACTAACCTTGATAACCGTATTACTAACCTTGATAACCGCATTACTAACCTTGAGGTACATATTGAAAATGTTACAGATAAAAATATTTCTTTACTTGCAGAAAATTATGTGCCAGCAGCAAGGCAGTTTGAGAAAGAGTCTTATAAAATTGAGGCTCTACAGGCAGATAATGATATTATTAAAAAGGTTTTGGGAGAACATAGTGAAAAGCTTGAAAAGATTTCATAATAATTATGCTGGGGGTAAAAATATATTTTGCTCCCAGCTTTTATAAAATTTATTTGATAAAGTACTTGAAAAATTTTATATATATGTTATAATAATTCTAGTGCAGATATAGTTCATTGGTAGAATGCCAGCTTCCCAAGCTGGAGAGGCGGGTCCGATTCCCGTTATCTGCTTTATTTTTTTGCCAAATTTTCAAAAGGATTGCATGGTTATGTATATTACTTACAAGGGAGGGATTTTTTATGTTTTGTAGGAATTGTGGCAACGAAATGGATAATTTGGCTTCTGTATGCGTTAAATGTGGTGTTGCTGTGAATGTTGGCAATAACTACTGTGCTAATTGCGGCAGCCCTGTTATGCCAGGGGCAGCAGCATGTACAACATGTGGCTCATTTTTAAATGTACATTCTGGTTTACAACAGAAGTCAAAAATAGCAGCAGGGCTTTTTGGGATTTTTCTTGGAGGGCTTGGAATACATAATTTTTACCTTGGCAATAAAGACAGGGGGCTTATACAAATTCTTGTATTTACTATAGCTGGTATATTTACATGTGGCATAGCATCTGCCGCCATGTCAATATGGGGACTTATTGAAGGCATTATGATTCTTACAGGAAGCATTAATGAAGATGCCAATGGTATTCCTTTAAAAGATTAAATATTAACAGATACTAACGGTGTTTTTTGATATTTATGTTATGGATGCGGGGAATGTTTATGAAAAACTTATGGAAGTATATTTCAGGAGAATCTAAAATTGCACTTACAATGAAACAGGTTGTTTTGTATGTTACAGTAGTAATGGCATGTATCCATACATTGTTATTTATAATATTTTTATATTTTGGCGTATATATGATGGCGGTAGTAAACACTTTAAGTGTATCCTTGTATCTGGGATGTTTAATATGGCTTCATTATGAAAAAAGCCCTTATGTTGTGTTTAACCTTTGTTATGCAGAAGTAATAATACATGCGATGCTTGCAACATTTGCAGTAGGGAGTTCATGTGGTTTTCTGCTGTATATGGTATGCATGGTGCCTGTAGCTTATTATGCTGCATATTCTTTCAGGGAGTCTGAACATTTTGTAAAACCTGTTGTTTATGTATTTACTACTATACTTGTTTTTGTAGTTTCAAAATGTGCAGCATGGGTAATTGAACCTATGTACAATATTGGCAACAGCTTTTTCAGGGATATTGTATATATTATAAATTATCTGCTCGTTGTTATAACGATTGTTGCATTTATGAGTACATTTCTTATACAAATAAGGACACTTGAAGAACTTATGCTAAGAAAAAACCAGAGGCTGGAAGTGCTTTCAACGCAGGATGCACTTACTGGTCTTGCCAATAGAAGAAGCATAAATGAAAAATATAGGGACATAATAAAGAAAAAAGAGGCTTATTCGGTAATTCTTGGTGATATTGACGATTTTAAGCAAGTTAATGATACATATGGCCATGCCTGTGGGGATAGTGTCCTTAAATCAGTGGCAGAAGTTTTTAAGGTATCTGTAAGGTCTGGTGATGTTGTATGCCGCTGGGGAGGCGAAGAGATACTTGTAATGCTCCCAAAGTGCAATAAAGATACAGCTACGCAGATAGCGGAGAGAATAGCAGAAGGTATAAGGAAAATACTTGTTATAAGCAATGAAGGTGTGGAAGTACGTGTTACAATGACATTTGGTGTGGCTGGTTCTGATGAAGGCAGGGATATAAAAGATATAGTAAAAAGGGCGGATAACAGGCTTTACTATGGTAAAGGGCATGGAAAAAACTGTGTCGTAAAAAAAGATGCACATTAATTTTATTCTTGACAAAAATACAAGTTTTTTGTATCCTAAAGCATATTTATTTATAATTAGCGTTTAATGGCGGGAAAGGAACAAATTGATGATTAAGGCAGCTATATGTGAAGACAGTGAACTAGACAGGGATATACTTAAAGAGATTATAAGTTTTCTCCTTGCAGACAGAGGTCTGGAGTATGATATTAATTCTTTTGCTAGTGGAAAAGAACTTGTTTCAAAATATAAGAACCACCCATATGATATAATATTCCTTGATATACTTATGGATGATATTGATGGCATTGAAACAGGCAGGCTTATACGGGAAATGGATGATAAAGTAGAAATAGTATACTGTACATCCAGCAAGGATTTTGCAATTGCAGCATATGATGTACATGCAATGGGATATCTGCTTAAACCTTATGAAACATTAAGGATTGGGGCTGTAATTGATTATTATGTGCAGAAACATCCACAGAAAAACCACAATTTTATCCAGGTAAAATCAAAACGCAGGCCACTTATTATTCCTTATAAGGATATAATACATATGGAATCTGATAATAAAGTAGTTTATATCTATACTATAACACGGGGAGCTGTAAAAGTATACAGTAAACTGGATGCGTTTGAAGAAGAGCTGTCAGACAGCAGGTTTTTAAGATGCCACCAGAGTTATCTTGTGAATATGCAGTATGTTGCAGGAATTGTGGATTCTGACTTTATTATGATTGATGACCAGATGATACCAATAAGGAAAAGTGGAAGAAAGCTTATTGTGAAAAAATATGAAGATTATTTAAAAGAATCTTTGAAGAACCATTAAAATTATTACCAGACAGCTTAGAATATAAAGTAACAGGGTATTGATATTGCCGTTCATACGGCAATATCTTTTCTTTTCCAATTATTTGATTAATTTCTTATTAAATTCATTGAAAAGCCAGATTGTATTTGTTATCATGTGTATATAAGATAACAAGAGCATGTCTGGAAGTCTGTCCTGGCAGTCTGTGTATTCCTTGTACAAGGAATAATAAAAGCATGCCCTATAACAAAATTTTACAGGCAGAAAGGAAAGGGTGTTTTAATGAAGGTTAATGGTCTTACTGAAAGCGAAAAGGTAACAATGAAATGTGTGTGGGATTTAGGGGATGGAGCAAGGCTGGCGCATATAATGGAAGTTGCAAATGGAAAATACAGGAAAACATGGAAGCCACAAACAGTTTCAACATTTCTGGGTAAGCTTGTAAAAAAGGGATACATTGAACAATACAGGGATGGCAGGTATTTTTATTACCATATACTAGTTGACAGGCATGATTACAGGTGCAGGATGCTGCACGATGACCTGGAATTCTGGAATGACGGAGATACCGAAGAATTTGCACAAGAATTAATGGATAAGGGAACATTTTCATCAGAACAGAGAAAAGAAATAGCAGAAGCAATAATGAAACTAGTGTGAAAAACCCCATTTTTACTATTTGTGCCGCTGGAAGCGGAAATGGGGATTTTTATAAAAACGGTATATGGAAAGGAGTTTCAAGGTTTTATGGGCTGGAATACTGGTAAATTCTTTATGGCAGCATTAGTATTTTGTTGTGTCATTTGTTCTGCTACAGGATGCGGTGAGGCGAAAAAAGAGTACAACAAGGCTGTAGAACTTATGGAAAGCGGAAAATATGAAGAGTCGCTGGAGCATTTTGCAGATGCAGTTAAAAAAAATAGTGAAAAAGCAGAATACTACATAGCATATGGAACAGCCCTTAACAGGACTGGGCATTATAAAGAAGCTGCCAGTGAGTTTAGTAAGGCATACCAGGATACAGATAACCAGATATCAAGGCAGAATAATAAAAGGCTTTATCTGGGACAGGCTGTTGCCTGTTATGGGATGGGGGAAAATGAGAAAGCATTAGAGGCATGTGACAAAGCACTTAGTTATGGAAAAGACAAAGATATTGATATAAAAATCCAAAGTATTAAAGCTTCATTGAAACAGCTTATGGGAGATGCTGGTGGTGCAGAGGAAATTTATAATGGGATAATTAAGGAAGATAGCAGCCAGGATGGCATATACCTGGCAAGAGGCAGGCTTTACCAGATACAGGGGGAAGATGACAAAGCACTAAAAGATTATTCAAATGCCATTAAAGTTTCTGGAAAATGTTATGATGCTTATTTTGCAATATATGAAATTTATACACGCCTTGGTGATAACAGAAAGGCAGAAGATATTTTAAAAAAACTTGAAGGAATGGAAATGGAAACTGCTGAAGAAATTATGCAGCTTGGCAGGATGTATTATTATAAGGGTGATTATAAAAATGCAAAAACTAGTTTGGAAAAATCTGTAAAAGGTGGCTGCAATGAGGCGCTTTACTATACTGGCATGGTGTATATGGCAGAAAAAGATTATAATACAGCTATAAGCAGGTTTAAGGAGTACGTAAGCACAGGCAGTACAGAAAAAGCACCAGAAGCATATAACCAGATTGCAGGATGTTATATTGAACTTGAAGACTTTGAAAATGCTTCTGCTTATATTGATAAGGGCATGGATTTTGGAATTACAAATGCAGGAATGGTTCTTGGCAGGAACAGGGTTATACTTTATGAGCGTACAGGCAGATATAAAAAGGCAAAGAAGGCTGCAAGTTTATATCTGGAGAAATATCCAGGTGATAAAGAGATGGAAAAAGAACTTGGATTTATAAAAACCCGTATTAAAACCATGCAGATGGCAAAAAATGATACAAAAGGGAAACAACAGTAAAAGGAGGCAGGTGGATAGTTGGAAAAAAATATATTTGAAACTGCAGAAAAAGAGGAAAGGCTTATACTTGTTGCTGTTGCAACATCAGATGGTGATGATACTATACAGTCACTTGATGAACTGGAAGAACTTGGACAGACTGCCGGTGCTATAACTGTTGGCAAGGTAGTACAGAACAGGGAGAAAGTCCATCCTGGAACATACATTGGCAAAGGGAAAATTGAAGAAGTACGCAGCCTTGTTTTTAGTACAAATGCAGATACAGTTGTATGTGATGACGAATTGTCACCAGCTCAGAACCATAATTTAGAGGAAGAATTAAATGTAAAAGTTATCGACAGGACAGTTCTTATACTTGATATATTTGCAAAAAGAGCATCTACAAGCGAAGGAAAACTACAGGTAGAGCTTGCACAGTTAAGGTACAGGCTTTCACACCTAACTGGGGAAAGAAGCAATCTTTCACGTCTTGGAGGCGGCATAGGCACAAGGGGGCCTGGCGAGCAGAAGCTGGAAATGGACAGGCGTATTATTAAACAAAGAATAACCCAGTTGCGCAAAGAACTTGTACAGGTAAAACATACAAGGGAGCTTACACGTAAGAAAAGGCAGGAAAACCCCGTGCCATTGGTTGCTATTACAGGATATACTAATGCAGGCAAGTCTACCCTTTTAAATAAACTTACAGGCGCAGGTGTATTGTCAGAAAACAAGCTTTTTGCAACGCTTGACCCTGTTACACGTAAGTATGAATTTGAAAATGGTGGGGAAATGCTTTTTACAGATACTGTAGGTTTTATCAGGAAACTGCCGCACCATCTTGTACAGGCGTTCCGTGGGACACTTGAAGAAGCAAAATATGCAGATATAATCCTTCATGTTGCAGATTGTTCAAATCCTGATATGGATGCCCAGATGTATACTGTTTATGAAACACTTGACAAACTTTGCATAGGTGATAAAAAAATAATAACAGCATTTAATAAAATTGACTTGGAAGATGGCGGGACTGTATTTAAAGATTTAAGAGCAGATAAAACTGTAATGATATCCGCCAGAAACGGAACAGGTATTGAAGAACTTCTGGAAGTGCTTAAGGAAGCCGCTGAAGAAGGCAAGCGTGTTGCAGATAAAACGTTTTCTTATAATGAAGCTGCAAAAGTTAATGAAATACACAAAATAGGGCAGATAATAGAAGAGGATTACCGGAATGAAGGTATATATATAAAAGCACAAGTCCCAAAGGAATATGTGTATATGTTTGAAGATTAAGTAAAACCCGGCAAAATAATAACAGGCTGTTCCAGCCTGTTATATTATTATTATTTGTAGTAATACGAATAAAACCAAAGCAATTATTAATATAACCGAAACAGCCATTAATACTATGACCGCAACAGACATCTTTACATTTCTTCTTGCTTTGAAAGACAGGCATATTACATCTATTACATCCAGTGTAAAGAAGAACTGCAATATAATATGTAAGACAGCCATTCCTTTAGAAGTCTTCCCCTCTCTCTGGCACAATACAGTATATGAAATAACATAAGGTGAGCCAAATGCAACAATAAGCCATCCGGCTATGCATAGCATAAGTGCTATTGACGGGCCTATTATAATCATAGGGGGAACAGGTATTACGAAACCTGAAATAAAAGTACAGGTTGTGAAAAAACCACCCATAACAAAAAACGGAACCATGCAGTATTTAACTATAGCAGCAGAAGTTATCATAATATCACGGTATTGCGGTTTACAGCAGCGTACACACACAACAATATTTAATATTCCTAAAATAAAAGGGGACAGGAACATTAAAGAATATAACAACCCTTTATTTCCAGTAAAAATATTTGAAATTGCCATATAGACAGATAAAACATATAATATAGGAAATATATAAAACCTGTTAAGTTTTTTTGCTTCTTCCATTATAAATAAATTCCTTTCATTAATGTAAAATACCAGATGGGTATTTATTTTTATTTGGTCTGCTGGTATTTTTTATTTCTTTCTAAAAATTTTATTTCTATATCCTATATTTTACTATATTTTTCACAAAAGTAAATACTATTATCCAATAGTAACCATTTTGTATTAACATTAATATAATATCTTATATGGATATTCCAGGAGGATTTTTTTTAATGGAAAATGAATGTTTACTTGCCAATAACTGCAATTTTGCAGGCATAAGGCCAGCTATGGCAGATTTGCCTTACCCTCCAATACAAGTAACAGGAAAAAACCAGGCATATGCTAATCTGTTAAGTATTGATTACTGTGGTTCTGTATCTGAATTATCAGCAATTACACAGTATATTAATAATGAAAACCGTTTATCATGTAGTAGATGTTCTATAGCAAAAACAATTTTAGGAATTGCAATGGCTGAAATGATGCATTTACAGAAATTAGGTGAACTTGTTTTCCTTCTTGGCGGTGATGTCAGTTTTACAGCAAAGTACCAGAATGGGGGAGCAAAACAGTGGACGCCTGCATATCTGTCAATTCCTGATAATGCAAAGAAAATGTTAATAGCAGATATAGAAGCAGAAAAAGCAGCTATAAAGCAGTATAAGGTGCATATGCAGATGATAAAAGATAATTGTGTAAATGCAGTTCTTGGAAGAATAATAAAAGATGAGGAATATCATATTATGCTGTTGCAGTCTTTGCTAAAAGAAGTATAGAATATAAAAAATAATAAAGGTAATTCACGTCCGTTTTTACACAAACACAGGATAACTGGAAATTTATGAAACGGACGTGAAGGTAATTTGGTAATGCTTTACACCCTCTGTGTCATTTGTTATAATCCAGATATAAAACATACCTGGTGGTATTCCTTGGCTGGAGATAAACTGGCTGCCACAGGTGGATTGTAATAATACATAATATGGTACAGATGGTGGAGGGGAGCTTTGCAGCATTGCCCCAAAGCCTGCTGTTAATTGAAAGGCATGTGGTAATATGTTAAAAATCCGTTGTGTAGTAGAGCGAATTACATACCAGAACCCGGAAAACGGATATACTGTCCTTAAAACGCGTGTTAAGGGGTATAGGGAACTTGTACCAGTAACAGGCAATTTGTTAGATGTAAATGTTGGTTCTGTACTGCTTATAGAAGGAAACTGGAAGATAGATGCCAGGTATGGCAGGCAGTTTATAGCAGAAAAGTGGGAAGAAACAATGCCAGCTACTGTTTATGGCATTGAAAAATATCTTGGAAGCGGTCTTATTAAGGGCATTGGGCCAAAGTATGCAAAAAAAATTGTACAGGAATTTGGCACAGATACAATTTCTGTTATAGAAGATAATATTGAGCAATTATTAAATGTTGGCGGCATCGGCAGGAAACGTGTAGAAATGATACATGAAAGCTGGGAAAAGCAGAAAGAAGTTAAAAATATTATGTTATTTTTGCAGGAAAACGGAATTAATACTTCATTTGCCGCAAAAATATATGCCCAGTATGGCAATAAGAGCATTGAAAAAGTTAAAGAAAACCCGTTCTGCCTTGCTGATGATATATGGGGCATAGGTTTTAAGACTGCTGATATAATTGCGCAGAAACTTGGTGTGGACAAGCAGGCATATATAAGGCTTAGAAGCGGGATTATGTATACTCTTGGTGAACTTGCCAGTGACGGGCACGTATATGCAGGACAGGAACAGCTTTTTTTAAAGGCAGCAGCGCTTCTTGATGCAGAAGAAGAGTATATTGTAATGACCGCTGACCAGATGGTTAAGGAGAGGGATTTAATACTGGAAGAAGATGCAATATACCTTCCGCCTTTTTATTATGCTGAAATTGGGACAGCTTCTAAGCTGGTTAAACTGTCAGGAAAAAACAAGTGTATGTCTGGCACCGCCCAGAACCAGGATATAAATATAGACATTAAAAGCATAGAGAAAAAATTAAATATAGAATATGACCAGTTGCAGGCAGATGCAATAAGACAGGCATCAGTTTCAAAAGTTATGGTACTTACAGGCGGGCCTGGTACTGGAAAAACTACTGTTACAAAAGGCATTATTTCGATGTACCAGGAGCAGGGGCTTAAAATACTGCTTGCTGCCCCTACAGGAAGAGCGGCTAAACGCATGACAGAAGCTACAGGCATTGAAGCAAAGACAATCCACCGGCTACTGGAATGCAAGCCGCCAGAAGGATACCAGAAAAATAATGAAAACCCATTGGAAGGAGATGTGCTTGTTGTAGATGAATGCTCAATGATTGATATACTGCTTATGAATTCACTTTTAAAGGCAGTGCCAGAAAATATGAGGCTGGTAATGGTGGGTGATATTAACCAGCTTCCATCTGTAGGGCCAGGAAACGTATTGCGTGATATTATTGACAGTGGGAAGTTCCCAGTAATAAGGCTGGACAAGATATTCCGCCAGGCGCAGAGCAGCCGTATAATAATAAATTCACACCGCATAAATGCTGGGGAAATGCCAGATATTTCTAATGGCAGGAACACGGATTTTTTCTTTATACAAAAAGAAACACCAGAACAGGCAGCAGAGGAAATAGTAACACTTGTAAAATATAACCTGCCAAAATATTATAAAATCCCGGCATCACAGATACAGGTGCTTGCACCATTACAGCGTGGTACAGCAGGTGCAGCAAACCTTAACCTTGCACTTCAGGAAGCATTAAACCCGTCAGGTGCAGGAATAAGGCGGAGCGGTTATATATTCCGCCAGAATGACAAAGTAATGCAGATAAAAAACAATTATGACAAAGAAGTATTTAATGGCGATATTGGCATAATAGAACGGGTAAACCTTGAAGAGCGCACATTAATTATAGATTTTGATGGCAGGCATGTAGAATATGAAGATATGGAACTTGATGAAATAGTGCTTGCATATGCTACAACAATACATAAAGCCCAGGGGTCGGAATATCCTGTAGTAGTTATGCCGCTATTAATGGAACATTATGTAATGTTACAGAGAAACCTGGTATACACGGGAATTACAAGGGCTAAGAAAATACTTGTAATAGTTGGTACAAAAAAAGCACTTGCATATTCTGTAAATAACCTTACAGTAACGGAACGTAATACCATGTTAAAAGAGAGGCTGTGCAAATAAGAAGAAAGACAGCAAAACCAAAAGGTAAGAAAAGTATAAAAGAAACAGAAAAACAGGCAGGTGAAGCAAAGGAACAGCTTGAAAGCTGAAATATTTTAAAAAATATTAGTACATATACTAACCAAATAATTAAAAGCAGTGAATGGGATAATATGCTTGACGGGCTTTACAGCCTTGTAAAGCAGTTTGGCATGGCAGAGAGAAGTTATTACTAGCAGGTATTCTGGAGATGGATGTGCATTGACTTGGAAAAAGCAGAGGAATATTTAAGGAAAGCATGGAACACAGCACCAGATGGCCGGTTTGACTGTGAGTCCTGTGAACATGCTTATGCCACAAGCCTTTATCTGCATATGGGGCAAAAAGAAAAGGCAGATACATATTCAAAAAAAGTTGAAAAAGGAATTTTAGCTGAAGTATGTGACGATACTTTCCCAAGTCTGTGGTCTTTTTATTTAGAATATGAGCTATATAATGGTGATATAAAAAGTGCTATGCCATATGCAAAGAAGCTTTACAAGAATTGCAATAGCGGCCAGGGTGATTTAGAGCATATTGGTAAAGTGCTGCAGTATTTTGCATATAAAAACAGAACAAAGGGATTAAATCTTTTCAAGAAGCGCCTGGAATGGACAAACGGAGTATGGAACCAGAAGGCAAAATTTTATTTTTATACAGGCTCATGGACGCTTTTCAGGGAGATTTCTAAAAAGCAGGCAACAGCAGAAATGGAACTTCCAAAAGAATTTGCACATTGGAGGGAAGATGGAATTTATGAAACTGCTATGCTTGCAGACTGGTTTTATAAAGAGGCTGGAGCAATTGCAGAAAGCTTTGATAAAAGAAATGGGACTAGTTTTTATATGGACTATTTAAAACATGCATAGTACAGCAGGATAAAGTTCAGCATGAAAAATACATTTATACGGAAGAAATCCATTATAAAATTGACATGTCTTATATGGTTTGACTTGTAAAGGCAAATAATGTATACTTTTTTCATTCCTATTTGTGCCATGCAAAGTACAAAATGGGGATTATCATAAAAATAAGATAAGAAAGGAAATTATTATGAGTAAAAAACCAGTTGTTTTAATGGTACTTGACGGATATGGGCTGAATGACAGGACAGAAGGAAATGCAATTGCACAGGCAGCCACCCCTGTTATGGACAGGCTTATGGCAGAATGCCCTTTCCAGAAAGGAAATGCAAGCGGTCTTTCTGTTGGTCTTCCTGACGGGCAGATGGGAAATTCTGAAGTGGGCCATATGAATATTGGCGCAGGCCGTATTATTTACCAGGAACTTACACGTATTACAAAAGCAATTGAAGAAGGCACATTTTTTAAAAACCAGGCACTTCTTTCTGCTATAGAAAACGTAAAGAAAAATAACTCAGACCTGCATTTATACGGGCTTTTATCAGATGGGGGCGTACACAGCCACAACACACATCTTTACGGTCTTCTTGAACTTGCAAAGAAAAATGGTGTACAGAATGTATTTATACACACATTCCTTGACGGGCGTGATACGCCTCCTGCATCGGGCAAAGGGTTTATTGAAGAGCTCCAGGCAAAGATTGATGAAATTGGCATAGGAAAGATTGCGAGTGTGCATGGACGTTATTATGCAATGGACAGGGATAATAACTGGGACCGTGTTGAGAAGGCATATAATGCACTTGTCAAAGGCGAGGGTGTTATGGCAGAAGATGCAGTACAGGCAGTGGCAGATTCATACGCTGCTGGTGTTAATGACGAGTTTGTTGTACCTACAGTTATTACAGAAGGAGGCAAACCAGTTGCAACAATTAAGCCAGGTGACTCTGTTATATTCTTTAATTTCCGTCCTGACAGGGCAAGGGAGATTACACGTACATTTTGTGATGAAAGCTTTGATAAATTTGAGCGTGCTAATGGTTTTATGCCGCTCACATATGTATGTTTCACAGATTATGATGAAACAATAGGCAATAAAAAGGTTGCATTTGAAAAGGAGAGCATTACAAATACATTTGGTGAGTTCCTTGCTGCTAATGGCAAGACACAGCTCCGCCTTGCAGAAACTGAAAAATATGCACATGTAACATTTTTCTTTAATGGCGGCATAGAAGAGCCTAATAAAGACGAGGAACGTTCGCTTGTTAAATCACCAGATGTAGCGACTTATGATTTGAAACCTGAAATGAGTGCACCAGAAGTTGGTGAAAGGCTGGACGCTGCAATTACTTCAGGAAAGTATGATGTTATTGTAATTAATTTTGCCAACCCTGACATGGTAGGCCATACAGGTGTGATTTCTGCTGCTATTAAAGCAGTTGAACGTATTGACCAGTGTGTAGGTTCTGCGGTAGAGGCCGTTAAAAAAGCAGATGGTGTGCTGTTTATATGTGCTGACCATGGCAATGCAGAACAGATGGTTGATTATGAAACAGGAATTCCATTTACAGCACATACAACAAACCCTGTACCATTTATACTTGTAAATTATGATGATGGCTATACATTGCGTGAAGGAGGATGTCTTGCTGATATAGCCCCGACACTTATCGAAATTATGGGGCTTGAACAGCCAAAAGAGATGACAGGTAAATCACTTCTTGTAAGAAAATAGGCTGTAAATACTGGCGTCATCCATGTACAGGCAAAGATATTCAGAGGTTAATCTGTATATTGGCATGAAACAGAGGGGGAGGCATGATATGCTGGACTTTGATTTTATTAAAAATGTTTATAATATTAAAAAATTTCATGGCAGTACACAAGAGGAAATAGCTGTATTAAAACAGAAATTTGGGGAAATCCCAAAGGTGCTGGAAGATTTTTATATGAAGGCAGGAAATACAAACGAATTCCAGTATGGCCAGGATACTTGGATTATGCCAAAAGATTATTTTAAATGTGCATGGACAGCAGATTTTAATGAAGGCATTATCCTTCTTAATGAAAACCAGGGTGTATGCCAGGCATATATACGTAAAGAGGATTTGTCACTGCCTGACCCGCCTGTTTATGAATGGTCTGGCGGATATGAAGAACCATGTTTATGTGCCATGTCTGTTAGTGAATTTCTGATGGCAGCCTCTGCATATGAAGCAGCGTTTACATTTGAGTATAATCCAGAGGAATTTTATTATGTGGAATGCTGTGATATAGAAGAATTTGAGTCAAGGCTTGAAAAATACCCATTTAAAATGAAATGGTTATATGATGTGGAGATTATATTTTACAGTAATGACCCTGGCAACCTTGTAGCCGCCCTTTGTGAAAGTGGAGAAGAGGGTGGCTTGCAGTTAATTTATGGTGCTGTAAATGAGGAAGCATATAATAAGCTGGAAAAGGCACTTGATGGCATTTGTGAGCCATTTTAACAATATTAAAGAAGCCAATGGCGTTACACCATTGGCTTCTTTAATATTGTTAAAATATCTGGTTATTTATTAATACAAATATCTATAATTTTTTCCATGTCTGAAATAAGGTTTTTTGAATATTCCCTTGCTTCTATATAAACTTGTTCTGCAAGGCGGTAATCGTTATTCTCTATCGCATTTATAACTTCTGCACCATATCCATGGAACTTTTTATGTTTTGCACCAAGACCAATCCAGATTGGGAGCACACCAGGTATTTTTGGAACCATAGCATTATAAAAATGTCCAAAACCACATTTTGAAGGGTCAAGCTGCAATGGAAGGACAGAGCGCTCCTTTACCATTTTTTCAAGGTTATTAAGCCATGTATTATGTGCTGATATAGCATTTTCCATATATCCTGCAAATTCCCCGTCTTCCATATGGTAAAATGCATCTTCGGACATAATACCCATCTGCTTTACTGAATCATCAAGTATCTGTTCTATAACAATTACTGGCTCTGTTGACTTTTTAATCTCCTGTTCTACTTCAAGCATATATCCTGCACTGTCAATAAGCTGGTTTTCCATTTCTGTCATTGTACTTGTTATTTCTTCACTTAAAGCAGCGATAGAACTTATAGCTTCACTTACTTCAGAAATATGCTTTTTATTATCATTATTCAGCTCCCATACCTGTCCAATTTTATCTGTTACAGCACTAAGCGCATGAATGGTTTCAGCAGAGCTTTCCATGCTTTTTTGTGAAGCATTTTTAATTTCTTCTACAAAATCACCCATGCTGCTGGTAAGTTTCTGGGTTTCTTCTGCAAGCCCACGTATTTCAGTAGCTACAACTGCAAACCCCTTTCCAGCCTGGCCGGCTTTGGCAGCTTCAATAGAAGCGTTTAATGCCAACAGGTTTGTTTGTAATGATATTGTATCAATTCCTGCTATAATGCCTGTCATAGTGTTGATTATTCCAACAAGCTGGTCCATATCCTTTTGCATTTCTTTGGAATCTTCAATGGTCTGTTCAGAAAGATTCTTTATTACTGTAAGTTCTTCCTGGCCTGTCCCTATTTTCTTATGTATCTTCTCAGTCTTAGAAGAAATTTCAATAATTGTATTTGTAAGTTCTTCATGCCGGTTATTTGTATGTCCTGCTGAATAAGAACTGCCAGCAGGACTGCCAAAGATAGTTTCTGTTGCTTTAGATATCTTGTGGTATATATCATCTATTTTTTCAGTCTGGTGTTGCATTGCAAGGTCAAGGGAACTTATCTGCATAACTGCTTTAATGTTTTTTTCAAATACTCCTGCAAACTCTTCCCTTCCTTTAGAAAGCCTATGGTAAATACTATCAAGTCCAGGTACTTTAGTATAATCAACATCCTTTAACTCTGAAACGGCTTCTGTAAGCACGTTCTGTTTACTCTTTAACCGCATATTTTACCTCCAGGTTTACACATAGGCAGAGTAACTACCAAGCTATGTACTATATCACATAATAAATGATATTATACATTTTTGCAACCTTTTTATCATATAATTAATAAAAGCCTTTATGGCTTATATATTTATTTTATACATAGAAGCCCTGGATGCCACCATAGAGGTAAATAGTCTGCAGCATATTATATGGTTTAAATACCAAGATTAAGTACAATTTCTTTTAATTTATTCCAGTCAGATATATGGTTTTCAAGCATTTTACTGCCATAATCTGTTATTTTATAATATTTTCTTTTTGGCCCGCTAGATTCTTTGCCGGAGTATGTATCTGCTGCGCCCTCTTTTTTTAACCTTCTTAAAATTACATAAAATGTACTGTCATTAACTTCTGGAAATAATACCTTCATTTCCCTCATTAAATTATACCCATAATAATCCTTCTGGGATAATTTATACAATAAGCACATTTCCAGTACACCCTTTTTGATTTGTGCATCCAATTTCCAATTTCCTTTCTTATTTGTGCTATAATAAATAATTATTCTTCTTTGTATAAATCCAGTAACCCAGCAATACAGGTATGCATATAAGACATGGCGTAAAAATATATTCCAGGTTTTCTATTGTTTCTGCATTTTTTAAAAAATTAATGTATAAAAACAAACTGGCAATTATAGAAATATCCTGAATTACAATATAAAACATATAAATATTTCCATCCAGCATTTTCTTTAAAAAGAGTAATGCAGATAATAATAAAATAAATATTAACAAATAAATTACATAACTTAAAGGTTTGCCAAAGTTTGCAATATGCCCTTTATTTGCAACATCTGGAATTATAAAATATGCAGACAACTGCAAAAAGATGAACAGCAAAATAGTTAAAACCTGGCTTCTGGCATATAGCTGTTTTTTACCTGCTGTGTTTTCAAGGACTGGAAGTATACAGGTATTGCCAGCCAGAAACCATATAATAAACGGGCAGCATAATACAAATATGCATGAAGCAGTATTTAAAGGCAGCAGTAAAAAAGAAAACAAAGTAAAAATAGTGTATGCTGCTAGAAAAAAGCTTTTTATAAAAAAGGCAGGTTTTCTTTTAATATTATTTGTGCCAGGTCCATCCATAAGTTCCTTTGCAAAAGCAGATGGAGCTCCATATTGCTGTATTATGTCTGTATCTGTTATTCCGCTGCTTCTGGCGGACTGGAAATGTGCATTTAATTCTTCAAGAGTGTCCTTAATCTCTGAAGAATTAAAGTGCCAGAACATTGCGTTTTTAATATCAAGTAAATATTTTTCTTTCATAATGTTTACCTCCATTCTGTTATATAAAAAGTTGTTGTACATACAGGCAATATATGCAGGTTATATAAATTATTATAGCAACTATTAATCAAAAGTCAATAGTTTTGATTAATAATATAATTTTAAGTTATCTTGTCCTGTACCAGAATAAATTTACTTGCAGAAAATTTATTTATAGGTTATTCTATATGAAAAGAACTAATTGCGGTGGGATTTAACTACAGAAGCATATTTATAAGGAGATAAGCCATGAAACAGTTTTTTGGGATGAGCCAGAGGGGAAACCTGGCAGAAGCCGCAAGAGGATTATCAAATCCAGAATTTATTATGCTTATATCAAACAGCCGCCAGTTTGAACAACATGTAGCAGAACTGGAGAAATTATTTCCAAAAATTCCAAGTATAGGGTGTATTGGTATGGGCTATGACACAAGGGTTACAGAAGACGGGGTAAGCATTATAGCACATATGGACGGAGTAGAAGCTGTTACCAATGTACTTGAACAGGTATCTGTCATGCCTGTAAAATACATACAGCGTATAGAGAAGGACATGTACAAAATTAAGGCGTCAGGGGATAATACTATATGTATTGATTTCTGTTCAGGAAATGATGCATGTGTACTGACAACAGCATACAGTATGCTTAAGAAGAAAAATATTTCCCTTGTCGGCGGCACAGGGGATGCTGGCAAAGTTTCTGCAAATGGAAAGGTCTATGATGATGCAGCAGCATATGCATTAGTTAAAAACAAGAACGGAAAGGTTAAGGCATATAAGGAGAATATTTACAGGCCAATGAATATGACCAAACTTATTGCATCTGAAACAGACCGCAGCAAGTACCTTCTTGGGAAGCTTAATGGAAGGCCTGCAAAGCAGGTGTACCAGGAAGTCCTTAATATACAAGAAAGTGATATTACAGAACAGACATTTAAAAACCCACTTGGCAAATTAAGCGGCAGGGATGTATGTATTGTATCAATAAAATCTGTAGAGGGTGGTGCACTGACATGTTACAGGCAGGTAAATGACTCAGATGTATTAATACTTCTTGAATTACAGGATTACAGAAGAGTTGTGGAAGACACAATCCAGAAAATACACCAGGATTTCCAGCGTATTTCTGCGGTATTTTCTGTAAACTGCCTGTTCCGTTATCTTTTGTTCAGCCAGAATAATGAAATGAACAATTATCTGGAGACTATGGGAAGACTTGGCAGCCATGCAGGACTGGTAGGGTATGGCGAGCACTATAACAGCCAGTTTGTCAACCAGTCAATGACTTGTGTTGTATTTGAGTAGCTGTTAAGGATACATATTAATAAAACCAGGAGGATATAAGATGTTTTTACCTAAGTACAGGAACAAGCGGTATAAAACAGGAGATGGGGCAGGGCTGTATCCAGTTGTACATGTTGCAAACAGCCTTCAGGATTACAGAAAAGAACTGGTGCTTAAAGAAGTTGAGTCGCTTAATGAATTAAGGGGTATAAGGCTGGCATTCCAGAGTGTGCTTAAAGAAGATATGGCATTAAAAGAAAAGCTTGATACATTTAATGATGTTTTTACATCAGTTGACAATGTATCAGGACAATTTGCACTGGTTAAAGATGAAATTACTAACAAGGTCGGGGAGGCACAGCGGCAGGTAAACGGGCTTAAATCCAGTTCAAACCAAGTGCAGGAATGTTTTAGTGAAATACAGGATACATTTGCAGATTTCCAGGAAGCAATTGAAAATATTAAAAAATGCATGAAACAGATAGTGAAAATTGCAGACCAGACAAATATACTTGCGCTTAATGCATCTATCGAAGCAGCAAAAGCAGGTGAACATGGCAAGGGCTTTGCAGTTGTTGCAGGGGAGGTAAAAAGCCTGGCTGATGAAATCAAAGACCTTGCAGGACTTGTTGATACAGGCATTGGCAGTGTAGAATGTGGCACAGAAAGGATGAGTGAAAGCATTACTGCATCAAACAAAGCGATGACAGACAGCATGGAAAATGTTGACAGGACACATGAAATGTTTGATGCGATTATTACAGCGGCAGAGAGTGCAAAAACAGTACATGGACAAATAAAAGGGACTGTAAGCGCATCACAGGATAAACTAAGGGAGTTTAAACAGCTTTTCGCAGATACAGAATACCAGTATAATGAAGTTGTAAAACATATAGACAGGGCAAGTGAATTAAATACTACTAAAAGCTCAATGTTTGAAGATATGGATAATATGCTTTCACAAGTAATACCTGTTATAGATGACATAGAGAATGACAATTAAGTGATGACATTTTTAATATATAAACTGTTATCTGACATAAAATTTATAGTGGAAATCATGTCCAAAATATGATATAATTATTAAAAATCTATATCAATTGGAGGTCCACATATGGTAAACAGGGGTCTGGTAATTACTAATGATAATTGTATTGGATGTAATAAGTGTATAAGTGTTTGCAGCTGTGTGGGAGCCTGTATTTCATCAGAGGCAGAGGGCAGGAACCGGATAGATGTAGATGGTAACAAATGCATTGCATGTGGTGCTTGTTTTGATGTATGTGAACATGGTGCAAGGGAATTTGTAGATGATACAGAAGAATTTTTTAATGCACTAAAGAAGGGGGAACGGATTTCGCTGCTTCTTGCCCCTGCATTTAAGGCAAATTACCCTGGAGAGTATGAA
>CAJTXH010000021.1 GCA_910580005.1 uncultured Lachnospiraceae bacterium
CCGCATTAAAAACAGGCACAATAATACTTAATTCCATGACAATCCCCTTTCTTGTTATCAGCTGTCCATATCAATATCGTCCATTGACAGAGGACTCCCTTTTTCTAAATCTGATAAAGCTCTCTTTCCAATAATATCTTTATAATATTTTGGCTTAAGGCCTGCCGCTGGTCTGATACTTCTTATATTTTCACTTGTAAAAATTTCTCCTTTTTTAATATTATTTACAACAAACAGGCTTCTTCTGAATTTTAAATTACCCTGTTCACCTGTTGAATGCCCATATTTCACATTACCAACTGCCTGTTTTGCAATACGCACATTTCTAGCCATATCTGCAAATTCACCCATAGACATACTAAACTTACTATCTGCACTTTCAATACCTTCTAGTTTTACATGCTTTTCAATAACAACAGCCCCCATTGCAACACCAGCAATTGCCGCTATGCCACCTGGACTGTGGTCAGACAGCCCTACAGGAATTCCGAAACGTTGTATCATATCTTGTATATTAGCTAAATTCATGTCACACCATTTAGCTGGATATTCACTACAGCATTTTAAAAGAATAACCTGCCTGTTCCCCATGCGGTAACAAGCATCTATAGCATCTTGTATCTCACACAATTCCCCCATGCCACAAGATATTATAACTGGTTTTCCTTTTTCTGCTACATATTCTATGAGTGGGATATCTACAAGTTCAAAACTTGCAATTTTATATGCGCTGCACCCAATTGACTCAAGAAAATCAACCGCATTTTTATCAAATGGAGTTGACAGGAAATCCATGCCACAAGCTTCACATTCTTTTTTTATCTGTTCATGCCAGCTATATGGTGTTTCTGCATCTGTATATAAATCATAAAGCTTGTAACCATCCCACAATCCACCATGTATCTGAAAGTATTCTGAAGAACAATCAATAGTAATACTATCTGCCGTATATGTCTGGATTTTCAAGCAGTCTGCCCCTGACTTTGCTGCCTGGCGTACAATTTCAAGAGCATTTTCTATGCTTCCGCCATGATTAGCACTCATTTCAGCAATAACATATATGCCATATGCATTAATTTTGTCAAATATCCTGGACACTCTATTCACCATCCTTTAAAATAAATATTTTATATTTTAATTCAGCAATATGCCAGTCTGAAATATTATCAATATCCTGTACCTCCTCTTCAGGCATAATAATTGTTGCAGTATCTGGAGTAATTACAGTTTTATATTTCTGTAATGCACTGGTATAACAAAAATAAAACTGCCCACAATCATGGTATATATTTTCCAAATCCTGGCTTCTTACAGAACTAAATTCAGGATACTGGTATTTTAATTTACTATCTTTTATCACAACTGCCCTTTGCGGTGGAAAACTAAACTGGACAACAGGCATTAATGAATCTGCTTTTGTAGCATATAGGATATCTAATGCATTTTGTAACTTTTCTGGAGTAATAAACGGGGCTGTTGGATAAATACAACATATTAAACCAAAATATTTTCCCTGTGCCTCATAATTAGAAATAACCTCTAATAATACATCAGCCGTTGTAGCATAATCACTACTTGCTGTTTCTGACCTTAAAAAAGGTACACTTGCACCATAACTTTCCGCAATCCTGGCAATCTCCCCACTATCTGTTGAAACCATTACTTCATTAAATATACCACTGTTTAATGCGGCTTCTATACTATATGCTATTATTGGTTTGCCACAAAATTCTTTTATATTCTTTTGGGGTATTCTTTTTGAACCACCCCTGGCAGTAATTATTGCTATTATATCCATATACTTCCAGATCCTTCTTCTATTTTCTATAATTTTCTATAACCTTCCTAACAGCATGTATAACATCTTCTGTATCCTGGTCTGACATAGCGGGATACAAAGGTATACTCATAATCTCTTCATATACTTTCTCCGCGTTTCTACAAATCCCTTTCTTATATCCTCTTGCCTGGTAAAATGGAAACCAGTACACAGGTATATAATGTACTTGCGGCTGTATTCCCTCTTCTGACATTGCATTAAAAAACTCCAGCCTTGTACATGACAGCATATCCATGTTTAAACGTAATATATACAAATGCCTGCAGGTATCTGCCTGTGGTATTTCCTCTTGTAAAATGATTTCTGGAAAAACAGAAAATGCTTCGTTATATTTTTTAACAATTTCCTTTCTACGGACAATAAACCAGTCTATCTTATGGAGCTGGCTTCTGACCAGGGCACATTGGATATCTGTAATTCTATAGTTGTATCCTTGTGATATCTCTTCATAATACCACGGTTCATCATGGTTTTCTTTCATTAAATCCCTATTATGGGTAATACCATGTGAACGGGCAAGTAATACTTTATTATAATAATCCTTATTATTTGTGAGAACAGCACCCCCTTCACCACCTGTAACCGTTTTAACAGGATGAAAACTGAAAGTAGTAATATCTGCTAGGTTTCCAGCTTTTTTACCATTATACATGGAACCAATTGAATGGGCAGCATCTTCTATAAATACCAGATTATATTCATCACAAATCCTGCGGATTTCTTCTACTTCCACTATCTGCCCGGTAAAATCAACAGCTATAACAGCCTTTGTCCTGTTAGTTATATTCTTCCGAATACTTTCAGGGTCAATATTATATGTTTTAGAATTAATATCTGCAAATACTGGGACTGCACCACAATATACAGCGCAATTTGCACTAGCAGCAAATGTAAGTGGTGTTGTAACAACCTCATCACCTGGACCAATGCCAGCAGCAATACATGCACAATGAAGAGCAGCTGTACCATTTGATACTACAGCAGCATATCTTCCACCCGTATATTTGCAAAGTTCCTCCTCTAAGCCTTCAACTTCCGGACCACAGGTCAGATAATTACTTTGAAGCGTTTTTATCACAGCCTCTATATCATCAATGTCAATAAATTGTTTTCCATATGAAATTTTATCCTTACGGACAGGAGTTCCCCCCATAATAGCTAACATTTCCATATCATACTCCTATATTTTATAAAGTTACCCATGTATACTTCTACTTCAAAACTATAGATTTATTATAATTATATAATTTAAAATATAGTTTTTCTCTTCCAAATTCTAAATAACTCAAATATTCCCAGTAATATACCTGTTCCCCATCTTAATATCCAGTAATCCTCCAAAACATAATACACCCCTGAAAATATAATAACTACCAGTAACCCAATAAACAATGGTTTTAATTTCAGTGGGTAACGTTCCAGTTTCCATGTTTTTACAGTTAGTAAATGGAAACATGCCAATAATATATAACTAATAAGAGTTGCTGTTGCTGCACCATACATACCATATTCTGGAATCAAAATTACATTTAACATAATATTAGCTAAAGCAGCACCACCAGTACCTATTGCAATAATCCTAGGTTTAGAATTAAAAAATTCATAATTAACTGCAAACTGGTATATATAAGTAAAATAAACTACTAGAACAAGTATTGGTACAAGAGGCATTCCTTCCCAGTATTCATCATTAGCAAAAACCTTTACTACTTCATTTGATAATAAAAGAAAACCACAAACTAAAGTTACAAATAAATGTACATAATTTTTAATATTTTTATTAAGTTTATCATAATCCCTATTATATAAACCATCATAAAAAAAAGGACTCCACGAATTATTTAACGCATTCATAATAGTGGATAATAATGCTACAAACGAATAAAAAAAGCTATAAATTCCTATATCTGCCGACAGTGTTCCCATTTTCTCCATCATTACCCTGTCTGACTGTCCTAATACCTGGCTTGAAAGTGTATGGAATATCATAGGAAGACCAAAAAGCAGGCTGTATTTCCAATATACGCGGTCAAAACCATATGGCTGGCGTTTAAAAAATATAATCCATATTACAACAGCAGTTAAAATATGTGGAATAACAGAACCAATAACCCTGGAATAAAATAATTCAGGAAGTTTGTCACTAAAAGCAACAAGTAAAACAACAGATAATAATGTTGTAAATACTAATATTTCTAATGATAATAACATATTATATAATGCTTTTTTTTCATATACCCATGAACCACTGGCAAAGTTAACCACAAAATGGGCGGCAGCCTCTATTAGCATTAATATAAATATACTAACTGGATAGCCAAGCATAGAAGAAATCTGTTTTGAAAATATTACGCATATTACAAAAATAGCAATACTAATAACTGTTCCTTCTACAAGTATACTTGTTTTAAACTTGTAATAACTATCCTTGTATTTATAAAAACCTGTACCTATACTTGAGGCAACATTACACCCCATAAAACACACAATAATGCTTAACCATGATGCATATACTGAATATTTACCAAACTGTTCCGCTCCAAGAAGCCGTGTAAATAATGGCATCGTTATAAAAGCAATACCGCTTCTTATAACAGTACTTAGAAAATTATAAAATGTTTGAGAATTAGCATTCTTTGATTTTAAATTCAACAATATTAATAATCACCTGCTTTATTAGTTATCAAACTTTAAACTATGCTTATAAAATAATTGACATATTTTTTCTATTAATAAAATTATCCATTACATCTGCAATTTTATAAGTTACTTTTTCATCAATATTAGTTATAATTTTTCCACTTATAATAGCCCTGATAAAAGCAACAAGTTCATAACGTATGCCTTCACCATCTAACTGGTAAAAATATCTTTTATTATTTAATGGATTTTCATATCTTAACTCAAAGTAATCTGTATTCCACCATGGTGCTGGGACATATACATAACAATTTGTACCAGAAATTATAAGTTCTCCTTCTGATTTTACTCCGTCCCCAACCTTAATAGATGCAACAGCATTTTCATAAGTAAAATCTATTTTTGTAAAACTATCATATTTTTTTTGGTTATCATAAAAATGTGAAACAATATGATAATCCAGATATTTAGTTCCTAATATCTGGAATATCGGAAGAAGTGCTGTTGGTCCCCACTCAAATATTCCATTCCATTCAGTATTAAATTTTCTGTCTTTCCGCAGACTTGTGCATGTTGCATCTACAGATATAACCTGTCCAATCTTTCCTGTTTTAATTAAAAGCAATAGTCTTGAAAAAGCTGTAGAATATGCAGTTTTAACAGCTTCCATTAATATAAGCTTTTTTGAAGCAGCTAACTTAAATAATTCTACACACTCTTTCTGGTTTAATACAACAGGTGATTCACATAAAACATGCTTTCCTTTCTCTAACGCCTTTTTAATCTGGCTATAATGTAATCCTGGCAATGACCTTATATATACTGCATCAACTTCATTAAGCAAACTATCATAATCATCTGTTATTACATCTAATTTTCTTAATGAAGCTGGTATTTCCCTAATATCTCCTGCACATAGACCTGTTACATGTATTCCATTGACATATCCTGCTTCTATTTCTATTTTATTAAGAAACTTAGATTCGCCAACAAGACCAAGACGGATATTTCTTTCTTGTGCCCTTAAATCGGAACTTGATACACCTTGTGTACGTTTAAGATACACAACCTTACAATATTCTTCCAGGTAATCAAACTTTCCAACCCAGTCAGAACCTATTGCAAAAATATCTATATCATATTTACATATATCATCAATTTTTTGTCCTTCATATTCTTCAACTATTATCTCATCAGCAAGGCCTGTTGATTTTACTGCCTCAATACGTTCCATTAGAGATTGTCTTACATTTATCTTACCTCTTATTTTATCAAAATCATCTGCTGTAACTCCAACAATAAGATAATCACCCAGTTTCTTAGCCCTTTCAAGCAGTCGGATATGCCCATAGTGCAACATATCATATGTTCCATATGTAATTACTTTCAACATAGATATTTATACCTCATGTAAAAACCATATTAATTCTTTGCTTACTTATTACATAACCTAAAGCAGCCCCTTTGATTTCATATCATTAAAAGCCCATATCAACTTGTCATTATCATCAGCCGTAAGACACCCCATATGTCCCACACGGAAAATTTTATCTTTCAGTTCTCCTCCATTTGGACAAATCCATATACCATAATTATCCTTTAATTCTAAAAATATATTATAAGCAGACACAGAAAAAGGATGTAATGGTGTAACAGCATTTGATAAAGACTCTGAAACAATTTTAAATGGAAGATTTTTGATTTTATTTCTAAAATCTGAAGCTAAACTGCTGACACGTTTAATTTCTTTTATAACTCCTCCAGATTTGTCTATTTCCTTCAGCCTTTCATTAATCTGAAGCAGTATCTGGACAGCTGGCGTAAAAGGAGTTTGTCCACGCTTAGCATTATCAATAGCATCCTTCAGATTAAAATACATAGATTTGACGTCTTTTTCCTCAATACGTTTTACTGACTCACAGGAAAGCACAATTACCGAAACTCCTGGCGGACATGCAAGAGCTTTTTGCGAGCCCGTTATCATTACTCCTGCCCCAAGTTTGCACATATTAAATTCATCAGCTAAAAAGGAACTGATTGCATCAACAACAAGAAATAAATTATTTTTATTACAAAACTGGCTTATCAAATCCATATCATAAAGGACACCTGTTGATGTTTCATGGACATTAACAATAAAGCCTGTATAACCTTGCCCATTATACTGTTCAAGCAAATCGGGTTTCAAGGCTTTGCCTGCCTCTAACCTGATTTCTGTAAATGGTATATTGTAAATCTCACATAATCTTGTAAAACGTTGTCCAAAACTTCCACCATTTACTACTAATACTTTATCTGTTCTGTCAAAAACATTCATAACCACAGCTTCCATAGAAGCTGTACCAGAGCCAGTTAAAAAGACTACTTTAGCATCTTCTTCTGCATATGCAAATTTTTTCATAAGTTTCTCATTTTCAAACATAATTTCTGAAAATTCTGCAGTTCTAAAATAAGGAACTTGTTCCGCCCCAATACGAAGCACACCTTCATTTGACATTACTGGACCAGCAGCAAAATTAACCATTATATACAACCTCACTAAATAAAATATTATACTTGTACCTTTTTAATATGATGCCAGTTTCCTCTTTCATTCTTTGGAGGAAGTTTCATATAATCACCATATAACCTATAAAGCAATTTATCATACCCTTCTGGGCACTGGAACATTTCTCCTTCAAATTCAAGATTAATAAACTTGTTAAGACTATCAGTCGGAATAACTACTTTGCCATATCTCAAATCTGGTTCTTTTAAATAATTACATTTTTCTTTGTTATACAATTTTAAAAGCTTTTCATACTTATTCACAATCCAGCCACGTTTAAAAAAAACTGCTAGAAAATAAAATGGAAAATATTCTGCCATTTTCAAAATTAATTTTATTTTTTTCATTCCGAGCCAGGGATAAACCCTTTCTTTACATATCAAAATATGTTTACAAAACTCTATCTGGCTTCCTTGCCATATTTGTTTTATCCGTTGTTCTGGATAATTATCATACGGAAAAATATCAATAAAAATACCATCTTTCATTTTACAATTTTGTGAAATTAATTCAGTAAATATTGTGCCTTTCTTTCTTATCTTTGCATACGCATTCGGATAATGGATATCTGTATGGAAATCCTGAAAGAACAAATCATCAGGCAAGCTCTTTGATGCTATTCTGCAAAACCTGTCATAATCCTTTCTAGGCATTGCAACATCAAGGTCATCATCCCAGGGGATAAACCCTTTATGCCTTACTGCACCTAAAAGAGTTCCACCATCAAGAAAATACTGTAAATGGTAATTTTCGCAAATTTTTACAAATTCTTTTAAAATATCCAACTGCAGCATCTGCACTTGTCTAAGCAATTTATTATTCATAGAAATCTCCATTCCACTGCATATGTCTAAAATATACACTATTTCTTTTTATAATACTGTTCATTGAGCAATGTTTTTAAATCCTCAATAGAATACCATTCTGTATTGTTTCCAGAACTATATGAAAAGCCATAATCTAATTTCTTTCCACCTTCTATTATTTTACTTTCATCCCAGAAATCCATCTGGGGATATACAATATAATGTTTCTCATATTCATAAGTATGCAGAGAATCTTCAGTTGTAACCATTATCTCATGAAGCTTTTCACCTTCACGTATACCTATCTCTTTCATCTTACATCCTGGAAGCATTGCCTGTGCAAGGTCTGTAATTTTAAATGAAGGAATTTTAGAGATAAATGTCTCTCCTCCTCTTGCCTCTTCTAATGCCTTAATAACAAGTTTTACCCCTTCTTCAAGACTAATCCAGAATCTTGTCATACGGTAATCAGTAATCGGCAATTCTTTGCCACCATTTTTAATTATATTGTCAAAAAAAGGAATAACTGAACCACGGCTGCCAGCTACATTACCATACCGCACAATTGCAAAACAAACATCCTTAGCACCTGCATAAGCATTCCCTGCAATAAAAAGTTTATCTGATACAAGTTTTGTACCACCATATAAATTAATCGGATTAACAGCTTTATCTGTAGAAAGTGCAATAACTTTTTTTACACCACTGTCAAGTGCAGCATTAATTACATTTGCCGCACCATTAACATTTGTTTTAATCGCCTCCAGAGGATTATATTCACATGCTGGTACTTGTTTTAGTGCAGCAGCATGTATAACATACTCCACACCTTCCATAGCCCTTTTCATACGTTCCAGGTCTCTTACATCCCCGACAAAGAAGCGCAGACATTTAAACTTAGGATGGTTTTTATATTTATTTTGCATATTAAACTGCTTAAACTCATCTCTTGAATAAATTATTATTTTATTTGGATTATAATTTTCAAGAACAAAATCTACAAATTTATTTCCAAAAGAGCCTGTCCCACCAGTTACTAGAATCGTTTTGTTGTTTAACATATTTACATCTCCTTTTTATCTATTAATTAAAACTCTTCTCTATTAAATGCATCAACATATGATTCCATGGAAGTATTAATTACTTTTATATTATTTTTTTCAGCATATTTAGAAGCCAGGTTAAATTCTTTAAATGTAGCCGCATACCATTCAAACATTTTAAAAAATTCACCCCTCTGTAATAACCCTTTTTCTACAAAATTTATTTTATTACCATTTCCATAATAATGTTTTTCTTCTTTTATAACATCATTATCTATATTAACCGAATATTGTTTATAATCAGTAATATCAACACCTGAAATATATATTTTTTTAATACCTTTGCTTATAAGAAAATATAATGCTGCAATGGCAACATTCTGATTTCCACAATTAGCAAGGTTATTATGGTACATAAAATACCTAAACTTTGTGATATGTTCATTAATAAAACTAAAGGGTGTTATCCATTCATATTTAATATAACTGTTACTGACTGGCAACCTGCGTCCTTTAGATGTAACTATAGTTAATTCCCAGTCAACTTTACCTAATGTTTCAAATAATTTGATGTTCTGTTTTGCATTAACAGAAGCTGTTCCTGAAAAAAATGACGGGTCCATTAAACATAGGTACTTTGGCTTTAACACCCAAAATCTTTCATCATTGCTTGGAAAATAGTTAACACATAATATTTCAAATCCATTTTCCTTAACCTTAAATAAATCCATTTTTGCAAGGCTGGGACCATTTCCTGCTAAAAAAACCTTCTCTATTTCTGCTTTTTTTAATCTTGTACAACCTGAAAACAGCGACTTCAGACATATAATTATTCCTTCAGCAGTTCCCAATATTAACATAAAAATATTTTTAAATATCTTTATAATAATTTTAAGAAAATTTACCATTAGCCACTTTCCTTTCACTTCTACAGTATGTTTTTATTATTCTAATAAGCCAATAATTTATATCTGTCAGCTGCTTTACTTCTTTCTTGGTATTCCATGACAACAAAAACAATAATAAAAATATATAAAGAGATATCATCAAACATACTATGTATCAAAAGAATTGATATAATTAAAACAATAAATGAATTTATCTTATACTGGTGGTTACCCCATAAATTCACCATATGGCATATAAGATAAAATGCAAACAAGATAAGAGGTATAATTCCATATTTTGTAATAATATCTAAATACCAGTTATGTGCATGTGTTGTATACACCCCTGATGGCAGATAAAACTCTGACCCTATGCCATTTCCTGCCAGCCAGTGTTCTTTTATTATCTCAATTGCCTGTTCCCAGATATCATCCCGTCCCGAGTAAGAAGATGTCCTTCCAAAAAATCCAAGTAATGGTTCAAGAATGTTATTATCCTTATTAAATAATAAGAAATAAAAAACTATTCCAATAAAACAAAAAACAATATAGGGATTCATTAATTTTTGTATTTTATATCTATAAAAGAAGAAAATATAATATACTAAAACAATTAACAGACAGATTAAAGTGTTACTTGATTTGCATATCAATGCCGAGCCAATAAAGATAATTAAGTATATTAGGAAAAAATCATACTTTTTATCTATAAACTTTATTTTATAATGTTTATAGTCCAGACCCTTTATTTTTAAATATAGATAAAACATAATAAACATAATATAATAATAAAATGAACTATTTTTACTACCTAAAAGATATACTGCTCCAGCTTTTGAAGATGCATTAAAAAATCCATTTGGAAAAAGAAATATAGAAAAACTTCCCATTAAACTTAATATCCCAAAAATAACTGCTCCGCTCTTCATAAAAAGCAATTCATCTTTATATAATATAGATGAACAGGCTGCAGCAAACCCAATATAATTATAAACTCCAAGTAAATAAGATAGATATATACTTTTATTAAAACTGCTGGATATTATAAGACTCATCCCAAAAACCAGAACAGCTGCCCATAAATAATTATGTTGCTTTCTAATACTTCCCTTAAAAAATACCTGGTTAAATATATAATAAGTTGAAATTAAAGTCCTTGATAAACTAAATAAAATTCCTAAAAAACTAAATAAAGCAACGGCAATGCCACGTTCTTCCAACATAGAAAATGTAAATAACTCAAAATAAGGAATTAATACCATGCTATATTTAATACATCTCTTATTAAGCTTCATATTCTTTCACATCCAGTTCTTTTTGAAGTTGTTTAATATCAGTAAAAAATTTTGCATATTTTCTAATCCATTCATCTGGTTTATTCCACCATTGTAATTTCAATAAATACCTAATTTCTTCATCATTAAACCTTCTTTTTATTACTTTTGCTGGTGTACCTGCAACTATTTCATATGGTGCAACATCATTAGAAATATACGAACCGGCACCAATAACTGCCCCATCACCTATTGTTACGCCATCAGCAATTGTTACACCTGCTCCAATCCATACATCATTTCCAATTACAATTGTATATATCTTCCCATTAATACAAGATTTTTCTGGATATTTAATTTGGTCATATAATTCATCATCAACATATGAAAGCCCTAATGGTGAACTTTCTGAAAAAAAAGCTGGATGGATTGAAACAAAATCTTTTACCGGATGCCTGCCAATTGCAACCCTTACTTCTGGTCCAATACATGTATATTTACCAATATATACCCCTCTTAAATAACATGAATTGCCTAAATAACTTGCATATCCAAGTCTTGAATTAGAAAAATAAGTTCCATATCCAATCAGGTTATACCCATCAAACTGTGATGATAAATTAAATTCTGTCTTTGTTTCAAATTTACAATGTTTTATTTTCAATAATCTTTTCCACACCAACATATAGAACAATTTAATAACCCTTTTCATAAATAACTATTCCTTGTAGCTTAGTAAATTTTATTTGTCTGCTTTTATTTTTTTAATAAACCTTGCAGGATTTCCTGCCCAGATTTCCTTATCAGGCACATCTTTTGTTACTACAGAACCGGCACCAATAACAGAAAACTTTCCTATTGTCACTCCTTTTAGAATAATACAGTGAGCGCCAATAAATGCCCCTTGTTTAATTAATACAGGAGCACTTTTTATACCTTGGTCATGTGCCTGCATACGTTCCTTAAAATATACAGAATGAAAGTCATGGTCATAAATTTTACAGTTTCCACCAACCATAACATCATTCTCTATTGTTATAGACCTTAATGCAACAATTGCAGTATTAGAAATCCCTACATTATCTCCAATACATATCCTGCCTGTTTCTTTTGCAAATAAAATTGTCTTATATCCTCCCCCGATTGGATTTGTTTCACAACATGAATTAATTGTAACTCCATTACCTAATGATATAAAACCTCTTCCTCTGATAAATATTCTTCCATATGTTACAAGTTTTCTGCCATATTTGATTTTTCTTAGTTTCATTATAATTTTATTGTATACATCTGGCATAACCCATTTCGTTTTTATAATTATTTTTTTTATATTCATAAACAGCCCTTCCAGGGATAATATAATTCTTTTTCATATTTTTTCAGTTCTTTTAATTACTTTGTATATCAGGGTGTCCTTTAATATACACACAACATTCCCCCGTATACGCTTTAAATATTCAATTAATTTAACTTTTATAACAGGTTCTCCATAACTTATTGCAATCTGGCTACCTTCTTTATATACATTTAATTTATTCTGGTCACTGACCCCGCCTGATTTATATTTTGTCAAAACAGCATCTACATATTGAAATTTAACTCCATTCAAATAAAATCTATAAAGCAACTCTTTATCCATAGAATATTTGTAACAGGTTCTAAATACACCATATTTATCATATACATTCTTACGCACAAATGTAGACGGATGTATAAGAACCATATTATATAACAGCTTTTTTAAATTATGTTTAGGCCTGGATATATAACGTGTCCTTCTTTTTGTATCAATCCAAAGGCAATTTCCATAAAAAACACCAGCCTTGCTTTTTTCAAAATATTTTCTTAAAATCATACCCGTTTCTGGCATTAACTCATCATCAGCATTGATAATACCAACCAGATCCCCTGTTGCTTTTTTAATTCCTTTATTAAAAGCATCACTAATTCCCTTATCTGGTTCAGAACAATGAATATATTTAATTCCCTTATTTTTAAAAGCTTCTCCATATGAACAGATAATATTATAAGTTTTATCTGTTGAAGCCCCATCAATAATGATATATTCATATACTGGCTCTATCTGGTTCAAAACAGATTTTATTGTTTTTTTAATGCAATTTTCAGCATTAAAGGATACTGTTATAATTGATAGTTTCATTATTTCACCTTCCAAAAGTGCTTAATACTATAACTAATTATTAACATATACGGTTAACATCTAAAATCTATAATAATTCTACATTATAATATTGCTTTCCAGTACTGCCTCATAATCATTTCCTTGTCAAACCGTTTATAATTTTGCTGTCTTAATAAAATGTATCCTTTTTTCTTAATCAACAGCTAATTTGTTAATCACCATAGCAACCTCCATATAGTCACAAGGAATAACTAAAATAACAGCATCTTCTGTTACTTCTGGTAAAGAACTAGTATTTAAACACACAACTGGAACATTAAGCTACATTGCTTCAATAGGAAGCAGCTCAAAATCCTCTGTTAATGATAAAAACAAGAACAACGCACTATTAGCAATTATTTTATGTAATTCTCTATCTTATTTTATAAATTTATAACAAGTAATCCTATTATTTATTTCTTGTGACACACAATAATATGATACATCCTGAAGACCTATAATCACCAAATCTAATGGATTACTGCTTTTTTCCCTGCACCTTTAACAAGTTTAAAACAATCAATAACTATACACATATTTATCCACCTTTTTATAATAAATTTCACAAAACATATCTTTTAAACATCCTAGAAAGACCTAATAATAAATATATTATTCTCTTCTTTTAACAAATATAGTTGTATTAATATATATGTTTAATATTATTTTGGTAAGTAAATCTAATTTATTTATATAACTATTACATTTAATATGTGATATTATTTTTTATCACATAATTCATCCTATGCAATTATTCATACTTAACTAAATATTATTATATATATATATAAGTTTCTGGTAATTTTTTTCCATAGTATATTTATTTTTATATTCTTTAATTGTACTTTCATATATATTTTCATATTCTGATAAACGGAATACTGCTTTTATCAATTCATATATACTATTACATTTAAATTTACATCCATTAATGCCTTCCTTAACAAGAGTCCCAGCATTTCCAATACTTGAACAGATAACAGGCGTACCAACAGAAAAAGCTTCAACTATACTTACAGGAAATCCTTCATACCATTGTGTAGGTAATATAAGTGCCTTACTATCAGCAATTAAACTGAATACTTCATTATTATAAATAAAGCCTTGCATTTTTATATTTTTAATCTTATTATTTTTAATAAATTTTCTACACCATGTTTCAAGAGGCCCTGTTCCACAAACAACTAGTTCTATGCCACTGTTATCAAGCTGTTTCCAAGCTTCAAATAACATATCCACTCCTTTAAGCTTGTCTAACCTTCCAGCAAAGATAATCCTGTTTTTTCTTTTATTTGCTGGAATTATTTCATTTGAATTACTTATGAAATTGGGTTTTAAAAATACTTTTTCCCTTTTTATATTGTTTAACTGTAATAATTTCTTTTTATTAAATTCTGTAAGGCAGATATAATTAATTTTACTATAGATACCTGTCATTCTATGGAATTTCATATTAAGTACACATGCAGCAGTCTGTATTTTACTATTTCTATAACATTTATGTTTTATAGAACACATAAGTCCCTTTTTTACACAATCTTCACAAATATGTCCATCCCTGTAAAAAGTTGCGCTTGGACATAACAGGCGGAAGTTATGTATAGTCTGTACAACAGGAACCTTACAAACTATTGCAGCATAATATACCGACTGACTGATTAAGTTAAGAGTGTTATGGACATGTACAATATCTATATGTCTATTTTTAATAATTCTCTTAATATCATAGTAAGTCTTAAAATTAAAAATTGTATTAACAGGAAACATCAGTTTCTGGAAAATCCCCATATTTTTTAATTCCAGGTTATTTCTGTTATATAAAACAACTTCATGGCCATACTTTTCCAACATATATTTTTCATTGGCAACCACAGTATCCTCCCCACCAGGAACCTGATAATAATTATGAACAATTAATATTTTTTGTTTTCGCATTATCATCTGCCCCTATCTTCCTTTAATATAAGAATTCCAAATAAATTTCGTATTTGTATGCAAGTATCTGCCAAAAAGCCTTCGTGGGTCTTGAAACAACCTGTAAAACCATTCCATATTGCTTTTCTGCATCCATTCTGGTGCCCTTTTAATATTCCCTGCAAAATAATCAAATCCAGCCCCTGTGCCAACCATAAAACCTTTTACCTTTCCCTGGTGTTCCGCCATCCATATTTCTTGTTTAGGTGCACCTAAACCAACCCATATAAAATCAGGGCTAGCATTATTTATCCGACGTATTATTTCTTTATCTTCTTCTTCTGTAACCGGCCTGAATGGCGGACTGTACATTCCTGTAATCTGTATTCCTGGATAATTCTTTTCTAACACCCTTTTTAATTTAGCAATTGTTTCATTAGTGCTTCCATAAAAAAAATGCTTATATCCTTTTTGGGTACTTATTTTAAAGACTTCTGCCATATAATCCGGTCCTGTTGTACGGCTTATTCTTTTATATCCACGCTTCTTGCCAATAAAAGATAATGGGCCTCCGTCAGGAATTGCCATTATTCCGCCATTCTGTATTGCCTTATATCTTTCATCTTCATATGCTGTAACTGTTGTATGGACATTTGAAACACACATGTAATCTCCTGATAAATCTTTAACATACTTTTTTGTAAATTTTATAAGCCAGTCCATATTTATGGCAGCAATTTCAACCCCCATAATATTACATGTAGGAATTTCTGATTTATCAACTTTATGAATAAATTTATACATTTTTTGTTGTCTATTTATATCCATTACCCAATTCCTCTTATAAAACTGTCACTTTTTACAAGCCATTGTCCATATCTTTCGCATACTGCATTAATACCAACACCAAGCACATAGGCAACACTATATAAATCCCCTCCTGCCTGTAAACACATTACTGCAAATGTATCTCTAAGTCTTTTAAATGTCAGTTCTGGAATCCATGCCTGTTCACCAAGTGATTTCAGATGGTTTTGTAATGTCCTGCCATCAGGCGGTGAATATTTTTTTCCTGTATGTTTACATTTCTTATCAATGGTTGCCACATATCTTTCTTTTTCTGGATTTTTCTTTTCAGCTATCAACTCTAAAAGCCTGGCCAGCTTTTCTGGTATAATAAACTCACGGCATTCACTTTCTGGAAGCTCAAATTCTTTCAAAACTGTTGCCATTTTTTTGCTTTTATTACTTTTTATATCTTTATCACTTATATTTTCTGTATCTTCTTTACTTGATAATTTCTTCTGTTGCACACGCATTAAATTTCTATGAATATGGATTTTTCCATTCTCCAGGTCTATATCTTCCCATTTAAGTCCACAAAGTTCTGACAAACTGGCACCCGTATAAAGAGGAAGCATTACCTGTATCTGTATATCCATTTCATGCTGTCTTGCTGTATTTATTAACTGTTGCATTTCTAATTCTGATAATGGCAAGGCATCTTTTTTATTCTTTATAATATATCCAGCCTTTCCAAATGCAATCTCTGGAACAAGACCCATCTCTGCGCCATAACGGAACATTGCACGCACTATACTTTCTACAACATATATTGTATATTGTGAAAGAGAATTTCTTTTTCCATTTCCTACCCGTAAAAACTCCAACATAGTAAATAAATCTTCCTTACAAAAAACACCAGCCTGTAATTGGCCTATATATGGAATAATATATTTGCTTGTATATGCCTGGTAACACGCATAAGAAGAAGGTCTTAAAATCTCTTGTATATCTGTAAGCCATAATTCCGCCAGTTCTTTTACAGAAAACTGTCTGCTGGCTTCATTACCATCCTTTTTTACAGAATGTGAAAATGGATATTCCATACATATCTCCTTATGTGCAGCATCATTACTAAAACTATTTTTTTGCTGGATAACATAAGTATTTTCTAATTTCTGTGGCATATGGTATCCTTCTTTCTTACAAAATGCACTTTAGTTTTACTGTTATAAATCACTAGCACAATATACAACATTATAAAAATAATGTTGTAAACCTGATACTATAGGATAATAGCATATTTATTTTTACTTTTCAAGTTCTTTTATGAAAAAATTTTATGTTTTATCTGGTTCTTATTTCCAAAAATAATCCAAAAAATAATTATTATATATGACAATTGTATATATAAATACCAAAACAAAATGGTCTGGTTAATACATATTTGCAAGAAGAATAGAAGCATTATTATATTTATCAAAAACTAAAATCCTTATAAATGCTGCATATTATGCAGTTTTGTCTAGTTTACAACATTATTTTTATTATGTTGTATTTTCCTTTCTTATGTTCCTACTACTAACCCCATATCATCCATGTGTTTCTGGTACTCCCTGCTTGTTGTCATTATATAAATCCTTGTTGTTTCAATGTTGCTATGTCCAAGTATATCTGCAAGTTTTGATATATCTTTACAAGTGCTATAAAAAGTTTTTGCAAATAAATGCCGTAAATTATGTGGAAATACCTTTTCCTCTTCTACACCTGCTTCCTGGCACAATGACTTCATTTCACGCCATATATTGCTGCGGTTTATTGCTTTTCCACTCCTTGTACAGAAAACTAAACCATATTTCGTCCCATTTTTATGTATGTAATATAAAAGTTTTATCTGTAATGCCTTTGGTATAAGGATTTGCCGTTCTTTGCCCTTGCAGTATACAGTAACTACCCCTTCGTTTACGCTTTTAACTGTTATAAAGGCAAGCTCGCTTACTCTTAGCCCGATTGCACATAATGTCTGTATAAGCATTGCAAGCTGTACTTTGCCAGATTTCTCAGCAGCAGCCACCAGTTTTTTATATTCTGCTTTTGATAAATCCATATTATTTGGCATAAAAGCTTTTTTCTGTACTTTTATCGTTTTTATTTTCAAATCGTTCCAGCCCATAAACTGGAAAAAGCAATTAGCAGCTACAAGAAAAGAATTTATACTGCCTGATTTATAGCAGCCTTTGTTTTGTAAATGTTCTTTATAACTGACTACAAGTCTTTTATCTAGTTCTCTCCCATTTGCATATTCTTTTAATTTTTTAATATCACAAATATATTTGCTAACTGTTGCATTGCTTTTTTCTTCTTCATAAAGATATTCCCTGAATTTTTCTACAAGTTTATTTGTTACTTTTCTCATAATTTCCTCCATTATTATATTTTCTTCCAGATAAATTATTTCCAGGCAAAAAAATAAACTCTTATATTTTATAAGAGTTTCCAATTCAACATAATAATTCTATACTTTATTCAAATACTTCAAACAGTTTTCAGACACACCCCACTTATCTTAAATATTTTTTAGAAGCAATATATTAAAATACCTTTTACCACCAATGATTATTTATTTCTTATTTCTAAATCTATCGAATTTACTATTTTTTCAATATCACATATAAAACTTTGTACAATATCTTTTGTAATTTTTTTAACTTGTGCATCGGTATGAGCCCTGTCTGTTTGATGCGCAATAATATTCCTTCTGTAAAATAACTCATTTAATCTCCTCTTCATTTTATCTTTTGTCTTTTCTGTTCCTCCTATTTGATAAAAAGCTTTATCTGCAACTGCTTTTAAATCAATTCCTAATAAATTAAATTGTTCTTTCACAGATTCATATGAAACCATAGTAATTGTTTGATAATAATTATTTATATATTCAAGAAACCAATCGATATCTTCTCCAGATTTTAATGCTTTCTCTATAACTTTCATATTTACTTGAATGTTATTATATTTATCTGTCCGGTTCCAGTTTTCATTATAAATTTCACATAAACCATATTTGGTTAATTCATGCATATAAAAATCAAGAGCACTTGCTAAAAATACAACCTGGGCACGCCAGATATTTTCCCCTTCAGCAGTTTTCCCAGCCTCCTCCAAGCCATTTGCAACATCAAACTGTGCATTTATAGCCTGTATTGTTTCTTTAAAATGTTGCATTATTTGGTTTAATTCAAACCTTATAACATTAGTATGGAATTTATCCCGTGTATCTTCATTTCTTGTAGCCAAATCAAGATTTCTTTCTTCCATCAATAATCCCCTAATATAAAATGTCTTCTTCCAATTCATGAAAAAATTCTTTATTAAGTACAGGTATTGCACCATATTTTCCAGTTATATATCCCTTTTCCAAATTTTCAGACTTACGCACATTTTTAATTTCAACAAGGGAATACAAATCTGTTGCACGCTCTGCATTTAACTGGGTAAACCATACCTGGTCCCTTCTGAATAAATCCTTATTTAATAAACTTGTATCATGTGTTGAAAAAATTAACTGTGCAAACTTATCTTTTTCATAGTTTTGAAATAATTGTACAATTTGAAAGATTATAACTTCATGTAAGCTTGTTTCTAATTCATCACAAATAAGTATTCTGCCACTTCCTAAAATATCAATTATTGGGCAAATTATTTGAAACAGCCTTTTTATTCCTGCTGATTCTTCTTTCATCAAATCAACTTCAAACTGGTCATATATTACTTTTGCTTTTATTCTATTGCCTTCTTTAGACCCAATCATACTTCTTAACATATCTGGTAATTGTAACTCATATTGCAAATCTGACAAACTTACTTTTTCAATTTTCACTTCTACATCTTTAATCCCAGTTCCTAAAGATTTCAAAATTAATACAAATGCTTTTTTAATTGCATCATTGTTCTGCATTAATTCAATAGAATTTTCTGTCCAGTTATTAAATTCTGGATTATACACTACTATATCTGTATTAAAAAACTGAAAAGCCTCTTCAATTTCACTTATATCACTAAAGTTAGCGGCACAGGATAAGAACAATCTGTTATTCTTTAAAGTACTAATACTTAAACCAAACATATTTTTATATCTATCACCAGGTTTAATTTTCATTCCATTACGCTCAAAGATTTTCACTTGCCTTCCTTTTGGGAAATAATATAAATATTCATTTTGTATAATATTTTGCTTTACAGAAAATCCATATGCATATCTTATATCATTTCTTACAAACTGAATGCCATATTCACTTGGTGTTTCTTCTGTACACAATTTATGGCATGCCTGGAACACTTTTTGTCCAGGCTGGTAATTAATACTGTCACTGACCATATTAGCCATAAATGATAATGCATTAATAAAATTGCTCTTTCCAGACCCATTTGCACCATATATAATTGCAGAACGTAAAACTCTGAAATTATCAAATTTTTTTAAAAGTTCTTCAGATGTATTATCAGTTCCTGCAATCAAAGAAAAAACCACTTTTTCTTTGATTGATTTATGATTTGAACATTTAAATTCCAATAACATTCCTGACACCTCTCTTGATTTATATATATTATCTTTCATATATAATGTTTTGTCAATTATTTTTACATATTTTATGCAAATTATGGGTTTAAAACACTATTTTTATGACATTTAATATAAATAAATTTATTGTGCTATGGAATTATCTGCTAGTTTCTATTTATTTTTTATTTGTGAAGCTTACTGGTCCACAGTAAACAGCACATATTTTTTCTCTGCTGCTGCCCTTTCCCAGAAAGGAATACTGTCACTGAACCACTCCCATGTGTAATTAAAATCCTCTTCACTCATAGGATATCCATAATCTTCTTCGTCTATCTGGTAATACCATTCCCTGAACTGTTCTTCTGTTATTTTAGGAAGTTCTGCTGCCACCTTTGCTACCTGCTCTGGTGTTTTAAGCGTGATAATATCACTTTCTTCACCCTCTGGTGTAATATATTCACCATTTTCAAATTCCACGCCATAAAGCGGCTTGCCTGCAAGTATTGCATAACATAAAGGCTGTGTATCTTCCTCATAACTTAGCTGCCCACCGTTAAGTGTGCGGTGCATTGCATCCCATGCCTTGTCTAATTCCTGCGTATACTCTGGGTAATCATCAAAAAATATTTCCTCTATTTCCTCATGCATATAATAAGCACGGTCCTTTCTTGGTACTGCTTCAATGTTAAGTACCTGCTGCTCATCAAGTGCAAATAAAACTGCCAGACATCCCATATATTTATCTCCTTTATATTGTAAATAATATTATAATCAAATTGTAAAACATTATGCGTAACAGCATTCATCATTCATTTACGTTTCATTTACAATTACTTTTCCCTTTGAATTACTGTCATCACGGATTACTTCACAAGCAGATGGTATATAAATATTGCCTGAAAGCGGGTTTTTAATACTAATTACAGGCGTTATAATTACAGCTTCTGTTTCTGATTTTTCAAAACATAAATCTGCATCATACATTTCACAATTAACAAGTTTTAACCCTTTACAGTAGCACAATGGCTGTGTACCAGTAATTTTACAGTTTTCAAATGTAACATTTTCACAGTACCATGCAAGGTATTCACCTTTTACAATACTGTTTTTTATTGTTACATCTTTAGCATGCCAGAATGCATCTTTTGTATTAAATACACAATTTTCAAAGACAGAATTTTCTATATACTGGAATGAATATTTACCATCCAACTGTACATTATTAAAATCCAGTCCCGTTGAACGCATCATAAAATATTCACCTTGTACTGTGCAGTCTTTCATTGTAATATTATGTACTGACCATCCAAATTCTGGTGAAATAATATCACATCCCCGCATATTTACATTTTTACATTCACGCAGTGCCTTTATCCCATGAAGTTTTGAGCCTGAAATATCTATATCACTGGAATACCATAAGGCAGCACGGCATTTTTCTGTCATTTCTGAACCTGATATACTAAGCATATTATCATGCCAGAATGGGTAACGCAGGTTAAAATAACATTCTGATACCTGTATATTGTGACATTCTTTTAAAGCACTTTCACCATCTGCCGGCCCGTCAAAAGTACATTTGCTTGCTAACAGCCCATCACTGCCATAAAGTGCCCTTTCCATATCAAATGTTTTATTTTCAATTAATGTCATAAAAAATTACCTCTTTCCTTTAATATCAATAACAACATATTCACAATGTTTTCCTGTACGCATTGAGTATGTCCATCCTGCTATACCAGAAGATACAATTATTTTACAATTTCCTTCTTTATATTCACCATAATTTAATACACCGGCAATTTCAGAAACAGGACCAGCAGGCCATATCTGTCCGCCATGTGTATGCCCGGAAATTTCAAGGTCTACATTGTTTTTATTATTTTCTGCTGCCTCAGCTGGCTGGTGGTCTGCCATAATTATATATTTACCCTTGTCTGCCCCTTTTAATATTTCCCCAGGCGGCAGGCGGTCTGATGTCTTTCCCATTGTGGCATCTGCCCTTCCAGCAAGTATTAAATCCTTTCCTATCTCTACATAATTATCTTCCAGTATTGTAATTCCATTTTGTAAAATTGCCTGTCCAAGCTCTTCATCTGTATAAGTCCTGTGTGACGTGTACGGCTGCCTGTCATGGTTGCCATATACATAGTAAATCCCATGCTTGTTTTCAAGCCTGCCAAGCATTCCAAAAACTTCCTGCATCTCTTCCTTTGAAGTACCTTCCTCTGTGATATCCCCTCCAAGTATTACAATATCAGGATGCTGGCTGTTTATTTCAGATATTTTGTCTTTTAATACCTTTGTATCCTGTACTGTCCCATAGTGGATATCAGATAAAAAAAGTACACGGTAACTGCCTGTAATTTTATCTGTATTAATTATATATTCTGTTTCCCTGATATGGTTCATATTATAATACCCATATCCAATTATTGCTAATGCAGTTAGAAGTGGCAGTATTCCACACTGGCAGAGCTTTAATAAGGCATCTGCAGTCCTGCTTCTCTGCCTTTTCCCATAAATCCTGCCTGTAATATATGCAATAATATCAAATAACATAAATGCAGCTGTAATATGTAATATAATAATTGCAGCATTTGAAAATAAAACAGTACAAAATAAAGCTAGTATAACTGCTAATATTATATTAACAGCCTTAATCCATTTTTTGCTGGTATCTGCACCATAAAATTCCAGCAGATGCCTCAGGCGGAAAAAAATATATATTCCTGCTGCTGTTGAAATTACCAGCATCATAATTATAAAAATAACAAACACATTAAAAACCCCATTTCTAAAAGGCAGACTATAAAAGGCTGGCATTGACAGGATAACTGGAAATTTATAAAACGGACGTGCTAAATTTTAATGGTTATATTATGGGCCTATTTCGTGAATACTAATTATTCCAGTTTTTTATAATTCATATAAAAAAGCCGTAAAATAAACCTGTATCTGTCTGTATTTCATACATTAAGACACCCTGCTTCTTTTAACGGCTTTAATAGTTTCACATCTGCCATTTTATGTAATATACGCCTGCTTTTATTATATTAGAAAATAAATATATGTCAAGTTTTATAGTATTTAAGTCCACGTCCGGCAGAAAAATTTGTTACTATTCACAGCCGGTTAAATCCGAGGATTTTTGGCATGTTTTCTGACAAAAATACGAGTTTTACAGCGCCATTTTGCACGATTTTTTGCAAAATGTGTGCATATTAGCGCCGAAAGCGCTATTTGTTACTATGAGCGGCAGCAGCCGTGAATAGTAACAAAAATTTATTAAGCATAAGCCCTGTATTTTTACTTTTTACATATATATGCTATAATCTTTATATGATTTATAAAAAATAACAATATTATGTGGAGGAATTATTTAAAAATGCTGCCTGGTGTATTTAAATCAATTAAAAAGGATGGGAGTATTTATTACAGGGCTTCTGTAACATTCCGTTCCAAACATATCAGCCTTGGAAGTTTTGATAGTGAAAATTCAGCACACAATGCTTACCTTGATGCATTAAATATTATTAACAGCAGCACAGCCCTTATCCCTGATAATTATTCTGATGGAATATGCCAGTCGCTTTCTTTTACTAAATGGATTGTATTATTAAATTTTAAGAATAACGGGATTTATATTAAGACACCTGTATATTTAAAAAAGAAATTTTTCTACTATTACCTGTCGGAGCAGGATGTTCTTATATTTGATGCAGATGACCTTTTTTATTATTCTGACCATACAATTATGAGACGTGGAGGGCATCTATTTGTTACTGAATACGGTATGCAGGTTAATATTGCATCAAGATATGGAATAAGGAACTTTGCAAGGCCTGGCAAGGATTTTGTATTTGTTAATGGCAATAATTGTGATTTCCGTTATGAAAATATAAAAATCCTAAATCCTTACCAGGGTGTAACTATAGAAAAATGCAATGGCAACATATGTTATGTTACGCGTATACATGTTAATGGCAACTTTACTGTAGGGCGGTATGGCTCTATTAGAGAAGCAGCGGCAGCTTATAATAAAGCAGCAGATATACTAGAGGCAAATGGTATTAAAAAACATTTTGAAAGAAATTATATAGAAGAAATGACACCAAAAGAATATATAGAATTATATAATTCAATCATCATACCATGTAAAATAAAATGCAAATAATCCAGTGGCAGGATATTACTGCCACTGGATTTAATAAAGCACTAAACTGTTTTTTTCTTCAATTTGTAGTATTTTTTTAGCACAAAATACTCAAGCCTGCGTTTTAATACAATCTGTATTTCTTCATGTTTTGCAACAGGTTTTACAAGTATTGAATATATGCCCGCCCTGTTTGCGCCAAGGATATCTGTAAATATCTGGTCGCCCACAAACAGCGTAGTACGGGCATCAGTCCCCATATGTTCCATCCCTTCTAAATATCCTCTTGCAGAAGGTTTCCCTGCTTTGTAAACATAGTCTGATTCAAGTGCCTCAGCAAGTGGTTTTACCCTGTATTCTTTATTATTTGAAATAATACATGTCTTAAAACCTGTTTCTTTAAGCCGCCCAAATAATTCTATTGCCCTTATAGTTACAGGTTCACCATGCTCAACTAATGTATTGTCAACATCAAACAAAATTCCCCTGTAACCTTTTTTATAATAACTGTAATAGTCAATATCATATGCCGAGTCATAGTCATCACTTGGAAATAAACTTTTATACATTATATAGTCCTTTCAGTTATATAATTATATATAATTATATATAATTATCATGCCTGTTTTGCAAGGTTAACCATTTCTATTGCACCCAATGCACAGTCATAACCTTTATTGCCTGCCTTTGTGCCTGCACGCTCTATTGCCTGTTGTATATTGTCTGTTGTGACAATGCCAAACATTACAGGTATACCAGATTCAAGGCTTATACTTGCAATCCCTTTTGCTGTTTCGTTGCATACAAGGTCATAGTGGCTTGTTGCACCACGTATTACTGCACCAAGGCATATAACTGCATCATATTTTCCTGACATTGCCATTTTCTTTGCCATAAATGGTATTTCAAATGCACCAGGAACCCATGCCAGTGTTATATTGTCATCTTCAACACCATGCCTTACAAGCCCGTCCCGTGCACCGCTTATAAGTTTTGACACAATAAATTCATTAAACCTTGCGCCTACAATTCCAATTTTTAAACCACTTTCTGCTATTACATTTCCTTCTAATATTTTCATAATCCCCTCATTTCTGTACTGCTTTTATAAATTCCAGAACCTGCGGCAGACAGCACACCGCTACAGGCTGGTATATTTAAATTTATTATATTATTACTGCAAATCAAGTATATGTCCCATTTTCTCTTTTTTGGTTTTAAGGTAAAATAAATCATATTTACCAGGCTCCATTTCAATAGGCACTCTCTCTGTTATTTCAAGGTTATAGCCTGCAAGCCCGTATACTTTTAACGGGTTATTTGTCATAAGCCTTAACTTGCGTATGCCAAGGTCAACAAGTATCTGTGTGCCTATTGTATAATCCCTTGCATCTTCTGGAAAGCCAAGTTCTAAATTGGCTTCAACTGTATCAAGCCCTCCATCCTGGAGCGCATAGGCGCGTATTTTATTAATAAGCCCTATGCCCCTGCCTTCCTGGCGCATATAAAGGAGCACGCCCCTTCCCTCTTTTGCAATCATTTTCATGGCAGCATCATACTGCTGGCCGCAGTCACACCTTGCTGAACCAAGCGCATCACCTGTAAGGCATTCTGAATGTACACGGCAAAGCACTGGCTCTCCATCTGTAATATTACCTTTTACAAGGGCTACATGGTGTTCACCATTTAATTTGTTAATATAACCATATATTGTAAATTCACCATAACGTGTAGGCATCTTTGCTTTTGCTACACACTCTACAAGCACTTCATGTTCTTTGCGGTACTGTACAAGGTCTGCTATCCTGCCAAATTTAAGCCCATGTTTTTTTGCAAATTCCAAAAGGTCATCTGTCCTTGCCATGCTTCCGTCTTCTTTCATTATTTCACAGCAAAGACCAACAGGTTCAAGCCCTGCAAGCCTTACAAGGTCAACAGTTGCCTCAGTATGCCCGTTACGCTCTAACACACCGCCGTTTTTTGCCTGTAATGGGAACATATGCCCTGGCATCCTGAAATCTTCTGGCTTTATATCTGGTTCAACAGTTTTCCTGGCTGTTATTGAGCGCTCATATGCTGAAATGCCTGTAACAGTGTCTTTATAATCTATTGATACGGTAAATGCTGTGCAGTGGTTGTCAGTATTTATTTCACACATCTGGCGCAGCCCAAGCTTCTTAGTATATGACTCATCCATTGGCATACATATAAGCCCTTTTGCATGGCTTGCCATAAAATTTATATTTTCCTGTGTGGCAAACCTCGCTGCGCATATAACATCCCCCTCATTTTCCCTGTCCTCATCATCAATTATTACAATATTTTTTCCTGCTTTTAAATCCTCAAGCAGTTCTTCAATAGTGTTAAATTTTACGTCCATTATTTTCTTCCTTTCTGCAAAATATACCTGGAGGCTAAAAACCGTTTTCCATAAGAAAATCCATTGTTATTTCTGGTACACTGCTGCTTATGTTGCCAACTGGCATGTTCTCTTTAAAAGACAAAAGCCTCCCAACATATTTTCCAATAACATCATTTTCAAGGTTTACAATATCCCCTGTACCTTTTTGAAGGATAATGGTTTCTTCACCAGTATGCGGTATTACTGATACTGAAAATGTGCTGTCACTGTCACTTACTCCTGCAACTGTAAGGCTTGTTCCGTCAATTGCCACTGAGCCTTTTTCAACAATATATTTTAAAATGCACTTATCTGTATTTATTGTTACCCATACTGCATTGTCTTCCCTTGCTTTGGAAACTATTGTGCCAGTGCCATCAATATGCCCCGAAACTATATGCCCGCCAAAGCGCCCGTTTGCAGGCATTGCACGTTCAAGGTTCACCCTGCTTCCTTTTGACAGGCTTCCAAGTGAACTCCTGCGCAATGTTTCAGCCATTACATCAGCAGTAAAAAGCCCTCCATGTATAGATGTAACTGTAAGGCATACGCCATTTACGGCAATACTATCACCAACCAGGCTTCCCTCCAGTACCTTTGATGCCTGTATTGTAATAACTGCTGAAAGGCTTCCCAGAACAATAGAGCTTATAGTACCCATTTCTTCTATAATGCCAGTAAACACTTTATATCCCGCCTTCCTTTATTTTACATGCCATTCCATGCTTTTGCCTGGAGCAATACCCACTTGTGCCAGGCTGGATATCATATTCCAGAAGGATATCACTTCCAAACTTTTTAATATCCATATTTCCACATATATATGCACCAGCAGGCGATAATACGCTTTCACCCCCTACTGGTGTATATTTTCCGCTTCCCCCAAATATTTTTGGTGCAATATACGCCTGTACATGGTTTACAATTCCTGCCTTTAATGCGCTGTTATTCAGTGTGCCTCCCCCTTCAAGAAGTATTCCGTCAATTCCCATGCTTCCAAGCAGACCCATAAGCATTTTTAAATCTGTCCTGCCATCAAGCGGCGCTGTCTTTACAATAACTGCACCTTTTTCTTCAAGCTGTTTTATCCTTTTTTCATCTTCTGATACTGTTGCAATAATTGTCTGGACCTTCTGTGCAGTCTTAAGTATATTGCAGTTATCTGGTATACGCAGGTGGCTGTCGCATATAATCCTTACAGGGTTTCTGCCAGAAGGCAGATGGCATGTAAGTTCCGGGTTATCATTAATAACTGTCTGTACACCTGCCATAATCCCAGTTAATGCATTTCTTGTTTCTTGGACATAAGCCCTTGCTTCTTCACCTGTTAACCATTTGCTCTCACCTGTATCACATGCCGTCTTGCCATCAAGTGTCATGGCATACTTCATAACAACGTATGGCGTCTTTGTAGTGATATAATGGAAAAATACAGGGTTCAGTGCGTCACATTCTTCTTTTAAAACACCTGTTACAACATTTATTCCTGCATCCCTAAGCTGTTTTATGCCATTTCCTGCAACAAGGCTGTTAGGGTCATCTGAACCAATATACACATTTTTAATTCCGTTTTCAATAATTGCCTGTGTACATGGCGGCTGCTTGCCATAATGGCAGCATGGTTCAAGTGTTACATAAATATCTGCCCCATCTGCACCCCCTGTAAGGTTTTTGAATGCATTGCGCTCTGCATGAAGCCCGCCATACTCTGCATGATATCCTTCTGCAATAATTTCCCCGTCCTTTACAATAACAGCCCCTACAAGCGGGTTAGGATTAACCCTGCCAATACCGTTACGTGCCAGCTCTATGGCACGTCTCATATATTTTTCTTCCAAAAAAACACCTCTTTCCATATTCCTTATATTCTGGAGATAAAAGAATAAAAGGTAAAAAGCCCTGGATAAAACCAAGGCTTAAAATCTGAAAGTACAATTATAACTTTATAATTTATATTGCATATATTACAGGGAAACATCCTGGACCCAAAAACTGCCTGGTAACAGGTAAAAACATTCCATAATAAATAGTACCTGTATGTATAAACCATATGCTGCTATAGCAGCTTGGCATATGTGCCTGCACTTACGTCTGGCACAAGCAGCCCCGCTTTCATCTTTGCAGCTTATGTGGCTTTCCTGGCAAATTAAATCCATGCCATATAAATATTGTACATCTTCTCTTATCCAGACTTTACTGTCGGCTTTGGAATTACACCAAATCATGCCTTGCGGCTTGCGGGCTTGCTTTTAAAATTACACCGCCGGTCGGGAATTAAACCCTGCCTTGAAGAATTATTTACACGTTTGTTATTATATATTATTATTGGGATTTATTCAAGTATTAAGTGAAAGTTTGCAGGACGGACGCATGAATAAATTGTAATCAAATTAAGATAATTTCCAGTTATCCTTTGTTGGCAAATGGACGCAGGTTTTCCTTGTCCGGCTAAAACTATTCCACTCCAGGGCACGCTTTCGCTACGATAGCTCACGCAACGGCGCATAAAATCCCTATGCCACAAAAAATGTGGCATTAAGTACGGGATTTAAACGCCGGCGGAGCTAAAGTGCCCCTGTCATGGAATAATGTTTAGCCTGGACACTGAAAACCCGCTGTCTGCTGGCAAAGCCCAGAATTATAGCTGGAAGTTATGTTGTGTGGCAGGTTATCCAGACAGATGGAAGATATAGGAACTGTTGTAGTTTTGTAGTAAATTTGGTTTTCTGGTATTGCTGCTTATTTTTTTACCTATTATCTTAACCATTCCAGGTTTTATTGTAAATTTACAATGACAGGTTTCATGTGACAGATGCCAGTAATATTCCGTAAAAGGGGCACTTTGGCATCGCCGGCGTTTAAATCCTGTCCTCAATGTTACAAAAAATGCTAGTTTTTTTGTAACATAAGGATTTTATGCGCCGTTGCGTATGCCATCGTAGCGCAAGCGTGCCCCTGTACGGAATATTCTGGCTCTGGCACATAAACCGTCCGTTCTTA
>CAJTXH010000022.1 GCA_910580005.1 uncultured Lachnospiraceae bacterium
CGGGTTTGCCAAGCAGGGAATAAAACTCCTGCATGATGGTATCCGTTTCAGAGAGGCCAAGATACCAGAATTTCACAATGATATCCCATGTTTGTTTCGGGACAGCAAAGGGATTAGGGAATAAATTAAGGAACCCGGACACGAAGGTATCCTGGCAGGCGGCATGACCGCCAGAATTAACAGGTAACATAAAAATCGCCTCCAATCAAAAATGTTTGCCGACTGCGTCGGAACAAAAGTACTTTTTTAATTAAGAGGCGCGAAGCGCCGCATCTTTGAGATGATTTGTCAAGTGTTTTGGCAAAAAAAGTGGGGGAATTTTTATAAAACAGGATTTGAGAGCCGCAAAAAATAAGGGCTGGAGAATCCGAGAGGCTATGGGCTGGTGGAAAGGAGGAATTTAAAACAACAACATACCATCCCGTTTATGTGCAGGAGCAGGAATGGGTAACAGCCATTAACCTGCGTGAAGGTGATACAATAGAAACAATGGATGGTTTTGTACATATAACAAAAGTTGAAAAAACAAGACATGAATAGCCGGTATCAGTGTATAATTTTCATGTAAAGAATTGGGTATTTTATTTTGTTGGAACAGCGATTGTTTATGTATATAATAGCCTAGGAGAACACCCTGAGGGTTTGGAATACAAAAATAGTAGTAAAATGCCAGATATTACAACAAATAGTAAAGGTGAATTAACTAATGGAATATATACATTAAATTAACAAGATATGATTATTCATGTGGATGGAAAACATCCAGATAAAAGTTAGTTTTTATATAATGTAGATGCTTCTGCTTATGTGGATATTAATAATTTGTGGAAAGCAAGTTCAGATAATCCAGTTGATTTTGCAAATAAAGCAAAAGTTCCAGTTATTAATGGATATGTAGGAGTAATTGGAAAAGGTAAGTTAACTAATTATATTAATGTGTATAGAACCAAGACAGGATATATTCATGGATGTCCTGGAAATATATAATGTTAGGAGCGTAGAATATGGAAAATATGGTGGAAGTACTCAGAAAGGCAAGGAATAAGAAAATATTTCTAAATAATGAATTTGAAGAATTACTTATGAAAATCCAGTTAGCTGACAGTAATTTAAAATTAGACTGGGATGATGGTGCAGGAGAAGAATGGGCAAGATTTTTTAACCAGAAAGATGGTATTGTATGTATGGTAAGTGCTAAAATTGGTGTAGTATTTATTAAAGAATGTTATGAATTTAATAATATAAAAAATATTATAGGTATGTTGGAAATTGTGTTTACAGATGATTATAATTCAGATAACTGGTTTATTGATTTAACTAGTTTAGAACAGGAGATACCAGAATTTTATTGGCATGCATCAGAAGGAGCAGTTAATATGAATTGTTTTAGTCTGGATGATTTATACTTTGCAACTGTTTAATGAATTTTTATAGTAAAATTTATTATAGTTTTATAAATATATTTTTTACAATATTTTTATAAATAGAAATTAATAGTTTAAAATAATGTATGAATGACATTAATAAAAATATATATGTAATAAAAAATCTACTTTAACAGTTTTTTTATACTAAATTAAGCCTGGTATCAGCAATACCTGGAATTGGTGGTACAGTAACACTTGCAGGGATGCGTGGGAAAGCCAAAACAGGTGCATCAAGGTGAAAAAGGTAAGGTAAAGAAGAAAGGGAAATTAGAGCCACCAGATGAAGCAATAGATGCAATAAAAAAGACCAGAAAAGTTTATATGTTGGTGATAAATGTTTTACAGGTGATACATTGGTTTATACAAGATATGGTTATAAAACTATAAAGGAAATATGCAAAGGTGACGAAGTTTATTCCAGAGATGAAAAAACAATTTGTGAAAGGAATAGTATTCCAATAAGTGAAAAATTCAAGGAATACTGTATGAAATTCAGTAATGAAGAAATAGAATAAAATGTTAGTAACAGAATTAGTAAAGAAAATAAATTTTAATGATAGCTGTGTAAATGAGTTAATTTGCGCAAATGGAACAGTGATATTGGATATTGATTTATGCATGTGGAAGCAAAGGGAATATCAAGATGGTGACCCAGAATTAAAGGAAGTTATTTTGAAATTTTTAAATTCAACAAGGTATAATTGGGATTCTGAAAAAACAGAGAAGGATATTGATTATGATTCAATTGTTGATATTACATATAAAGAAAGCATTGTAAAGATAGTACTAGAAGATGAAGATGTTTCTATATTGACATTTGAGTGTAGTGAGGTCCAAATTGATTGGATTGTATCATCGCACGAATGAATAATGCTTTGGTGTCTGACAGACAGATGTTTTACAGGTGACACATTGGTATATACAAGTCATGGATATAAATCTATAAAAGAAGTATAGAAACAATGGATGGTTTTGTTCATATAACAAAAGTTGAAAAAACAAGACATGAAGAAGTAGTACCAGTATATAATTTTCATGTAAAAGACTGGATATCATACTTTGTTGGTAAAATAAAATGCTATGTACATAATCTTAATGGTATACAACATATTGAAGATAAAAATAAAGTTAGTAATGCTGCTGGTTTGTCTGTTATTGAAAAAGGAACAAAAGAATGGCATGAGACCATTAAGAATATTGCAAATGGTGGAAATACATCCAAGTGAAATTAATACACGTAATGCACTTCATAATGATTTGCCATATATAAAGTAGAAAGATTGGCTTGTTGGAAAACATTCTGGCAAAGGGCATATATTTTTTAATAAACCAAATTAGGAGTATGAAATATGAATAAAATTTACAATGTTATACCTGGTAATTTAAAACAATAACATATTATCTGGTACTGCAAAATATAAAGCAAAATCTATGACTGATGGAATATATAAGTATGAAGCAAGATGGAATACACGTACTTCATGGACGCCAGCAGAACGAGGGAATACATGGGCAACCCAAAGAATACTCCCTTGTAATAGTGGAATAAAACCATCAACAAAGTTTTTAGCAGGAAAGGATGATTGGGTTGAAGGTTGGAAATGGTATGATGCAATAAAGGCAAAAAAATGGAACAGCCACAAAAAACAGATTGAATTGTTAGATAAAGGACATTGTAAGGAGTAAAATTATGTTAGACAGAAACTATTATAAGGGATTTGAGGTGTGGAGGACAAGTAAAAGTATGGACTTATGAAAATAGTAGTTAAATTGGTGTGGTTATTTGGATTTGATTTTTTAATATAGTTTTAGAAGGTTGTTTTATTCCAACATTCCAGAAAAAAGGAATTGTTGAATGCTATTTTAACAAAAGTGGATTTTATGATGATAAATAGGAAATGAAATATCCATACATTGTGTTAGATGAATTAAAAAGATTTGACGAAAAAATATTAGATAGAAGAGATGAAGAAATTATTCAAAAAACAAAAGAAATTGTAGAAGATTTGATTAATTTTATTAGTATAGCTATTAAGGATAAATTAAAAGTATATATTGAATATGATTAAGAGTTTCAAGAGTAATATAAATTGTGTTTGGAAAGTTAAAAAATAATTATATAATATTTTGTATATGTGTAGATAAATAAATATTAAAAAATTTATTCAGGAAATTAAGAAATATGAAAAAATTGAATATAAAATTGAGGAAAAAATAATTAATATATTAGAAAATAAATTTGATAAAACAGATTAATCTTAGAAATATTTAATTCCATAGAAAATAAAAAATATTAATTTAGTCCAGGAACATATATCAGCTTTATTAGTTAATAGAATAAATTCTCAATTTCCGTATAAACCATGCTTATTTGATATAATTGATTTAAAGTGTATAAAAGAATTGACAGAAAGACGTGAATTACTATTATTTAGGGCTCCCATATATGTTAATTATAATATAATAATATATTCTAATAGCGAAAAATTAATTGATAATCTCAATAATAAAATACATAAATTAAATAATAATGAATTTAATACAGAAAGTATTAGCAGTTTGTTAGGTTTGAGAAATTTTTTATTAGTTTAACTATAGTTTTCTAAGAAAACAATATATATAAAAAACATTATGATAATTGAGTTATAATATAAACTAATATATATTTAAAACAAATAGCAGGATGTAAATAATAGCAGAACAGGGATTTTCATTATTGATTGCAAGCACAAAAGTAAAAAAACAGGGAACATGGAAATTATAGAATATATGGATATAAAAATAAATATGGTAACATAATTGTTGACCATTTTGGTAAAGGATTACATTAAAATTATTTATTTGGAGTGGTTTGAAATGGAATTAGAACAGTGGTTAGATGAATATGATATTAAAAAAATGGTGATGAGAGATTTAAAATATTATTTAATTGGATATAAAGAAGAAGAAGATTTTAATGAATTGTTTAAAGATATGGATTTAGATAAGGTACAGTATGTATTTCATAGTGTTGCTTATGTTATTAATGAATGGCATACCAGTGGGGATGAAAAGCGTAAATATATTTCTGCAAGAGTGCGTTTAGAATATAATGACAGTGTTTTTGCAGAATATGAAGCAATCTATGGTTTAGATGGTGAAGGTGAGGATGATTATTTAAGAATGGTATAATATATGGATATATCTGAAAGAAATGGATGGGGGAATCCATTTGATGGAACCAGTTTGTCAAAAATAGTTCTATCAAATGAAGGTTTTTCATCATATAATATCTGAATACACATAGTAAATGCGCATTAAGGCTGAAAAAAGGGTAAGGTAAAAGATATGCTTAAATTTGTACATTATATTTACAAATAACAGAAGAAAGCTGGTTGTTATGTATTTTAAAGACTATTCTGTACCATATGCAGGGTTACAAGATTATAATATAGAAATATTATTAAAAGACATAAATTTAAATGAAATCGAAGAAAAAATAATAATTTGGGAAGGGGATTTTGATAGTATCTTATCGGAGATTCCACTAAATGAAGATGGAAAATATGCAGCTTTAGCTTATCATCAAAATATAGATTTTCCATGGGAAAAACCAGAACCTGGTTATTGGGTTATGGATTATTTAAACGAATCATTAAAACAACTAGAATATGCTAAAAGTATAATAGAAGATGATATGCAAAGGGATATATGTAAAGATATATGCAGAATTATAAATAAGGCTATTAATAATGGAAAATTAGTTTTGATAAAACGGATTTAGATTAAAAATTTCCTAAATTACAATATACAAAAAGAGAACTACTAATGCAAATGGATGCTGGTGAGAAAGTATTACAAAATGATAAGGCATGGAAAGGAAAGTACAAGCCAGAAACATAATAAAAGTTAATGAAAGAAGTAAAAGACATTGAGTTGGGGAAAATGTAAAATTAATTATTTTAATAAGCTATAGAAGGAGTAATAATGAAAGGTGCAATTTTAGAGAAAGGTGAAAAATGTTTTACATTATTAAAAAATATTTTTGATTCAATCAACAATATCCAGAAAGAGTATAACTGGCTGGTTTCTGGATATGAATGTTATCCTCAAAATATAGAATATTCAAAAAAATTGTCAGGGGAGTATTGCTGGATGACAGGAGATGAATTAACAGACAGTTTATAAGCTAAATATCCATACAGGGAAAAGCACTCTTGTTTTAGGAAATGAAGAAGAGCCGTCTACACGTTATTATGGGCTTACAGAGGCAGACGGGGAATTGTATTATGTTAAATGTAAAGGATGGAGTAAATTTACTGTTTACATGTACCGTAAAGGAAAAAAAGATAAAAAAAATATATAAATTTAATTTAGATGACTCAATAGCATATAGTATAAAATCTGAATCAGGTAAAATTGCAATTGAATACAGGGATGATAAAAGAGAAAAAGACAGTATTATTATATACGATATAAAATCATCTGTTGTAAGGAAAATAGAAAATATAAAAGGTTTTGGCGGGCTGGTGTATATAGCTGGTGATATGATAGTTTATGCTGGTATAACAAACAATGAATATGACAAATATCTTTCATGTCTTGCATATTGAATAATGGCAAGCTGGATAATAAAGATGAAAAATAGACATATGGTTATTATTTTTCCGTTTGCCAGCACAGAATAACTGAGATTTTCATGAAACAAACATGTATTTTTGCAGATTTAATATTGATAAATTATTTAAAATCATATATAGTAGATTTAAATTTAAAGATTTTAGATATAGAGAGGAACGCAATTAATATGATTAAAAAGTATCCTTGTCCATGTTGCGGATTTTATACATATAAAGTGCCTTCAAATGAAGATTGTGGTTTTATTTGTCCTGTTTGTTTTTGGGAAAATGATATATTTATTACTTCTGATGATGATCCAAGCTGTTCTAATGGGGGAATAACATTAAATAAAGCAAGGAAAAATTATTCAGTCTTTGGAGCATGTACAAGGGATATGGTTAAGTATGTGCGCCCGCCAGAGAAAGAAGAGTCAGGTTAAGTAATATATGCATGTTTTAGCCACCCAGGGTAATATCCTGTGCCTGGTACCATTGCAGTGCATCTGTAAAGTGTGTGTCTTTATAATCAGGCCATAATTCTTTTATAGTATAAAAGTCTGCATAAACTGTCTGGATTGGTAAAAACCCCGATAAACGGCACATGCCGCCCCACCGCAGGACAAGGTCGATTCTTGGAATATCCCGGGATGCCCAGTTATTTTTCATATCCCATTCCCATCCATAATTTATAAGAAAATTTACAGTTATCTTATTTTTATCTTTGCCATCGGAAGGTGGTAATTCCATGTTTGTATAAGGGCGCAGTTCTGTAGGAAAGCATGTGGACTGCGTATTGCCAATAACACGGAATGTTATGTTTTCCTGCTGTACCATTTTTACAGCATCAACACAGGCCTGTGAAAAGGCCATTACCTGTTTTTTGGGACGTTTGCAGTTATCTACAGTAAAACCGTAATAAGTTAGTTCCTGTACACCGTATTTTTGTGCTATATGCAATAATTGAAGTCCTGGTTTTAATCCATAAGAATACCCTTCTTCTTTGTTGAATCCATGCTCTTTTGCCCAGCGTCTGTTACCATCTGGAATGATGCCGATATGTTTTGGAATACGGAACATAATATCCTCCCTGGATAAGTTTTATTATAATTATGTACAAAAATCCAGTTGTTATACATCCTAATAATATAACTATGCTTTACACCCTTATAAAAAGTGCAGAAATTTTAATCATAAATATCCATAAATGTTAATATGCTAGATTAAGATATATGGACAAGGAGGGATGGGCATGACAAGAGAAGAGATGTTAAGCGTGGATATCCGTACAGTGCCTTTGGAAGAACTGGAAGATATTTCGGGCATCCAGTATATTGACAGTAATAACATTGCAGACAGGATTGAGAATATAAAAAAGCAGTTAAATAACCTGTATGTACATAGAAATGGCAAGGTAGCTGTTATGAATGAATATACAGAAGGAAAGAGCATAAATGAAGTTTTTGGTATTCTGGTTGCAGCGTCTTTCTAAAATTATTGTGAGGTGTCCCATTATGGAAGAAAGTTTTTCTAAAAAATACAATGGTGCTATTTACTTGAGGTTATCAAAGGAAGATGGTGATGTTGCTGCTGGCAGTAAGCAGGAAAGCAATAGTATTTCTAACCAGAAAAATCTGGTCCAGGATTATCTGAAGTCACAAAAGGATATTGAAGTAGTGTCTGTACGTATAGATGACGGGTACAGTGGAGTTGATTTTAACCGTCCGGAGTTCCAGGCAATGATGCAGGATATCAGGGACAGGAAAGTGGACTGCGTAATTGTCAAGGATTTGTCAAGGTTTGGCAGAAACTATATTGAAGTGGGAAGATATCTCGAAAAAATATTTCCAATACTAGGTGTCCGTTTTATTGCTGTAAATGATAACTATGATAGTATCAATGAAAATAATTCTGAAATTGTAACGGCATTTAAAAATCTGGTTAATGACTCTTATCTAAGGGATTTATCTGTTAAAATCAGGAGCAATCTGGAAACAAAACGCAAAAAAGGGGAATTTACTGGTGCATTTGCAGTATATGGGTACAGAAAGTCTGAAACCAATAAAAACAAGCTGGTTGTAGATGAATTTGCAGCGGGTGTTGTACGCAGTATATTTAATATGAAATTAAGGGGAATGAGTCCGGGCTCTATTGCAGACAGGCTTAATAACAGCCATATTCTCTCGCCAATGGAATATAAAGCCAGTATGGGTGAGAATTTCAGGACAAGTTTTAAAACAAATAAAAAGGCCAGGTGGGCAGCAAGCACAATTATGCGCATACTGGCAGATGAAGTTTATACCGGGGTTCTGTTACAGGGAAAACGGACTGCCCCTAACCATAAGATTAAGAAAATGGAAGTTAAAGATAAAAAAGACTGGATACGTGCTGAGAATACACATGAAGCAATTATAGACAAGTTTTATTATGATACAATACAAAGGATTATGGAGCGGGAAACCAGGCGTCCGCCATCAGGAAAAGGAATTTATTTACTGGGTGGGTTAATATACTGCGGTGATTGTGGTGCGCCAATGATACATAAGATTTGCAAAGGCAGAAAAAAACATAAAGATAGTATACCAAATGAATATGTATATTATGTGTGTAAAACAAATAAAGAAGGCAAAGGCTGTTCAGGACACAGGATAAGTGAAAAGGTACTATTTGATACAGTATTTAAGGAATTAAAATACCATATAAGGACGGTTCTGGACGTAGAGGATATTTTATTCCGGATGGATAAAGTACCATTAAATGAAATACAAGCCAGAAAGTTAAATGCGCATATTTTATGTAAACAGCAGGAGTTAGAAAAAGCGGAAAAATTAAAAGCCGGGATATATGAAGATTTCAAGGACGGGATTTTGGATGAAGAGGAGTACCAGAGCTTTAAATCAGAATTTAATAATAGGATAAAAGAAGCCAAAGAAGCTATAAGGATTTATAATAATGAGAAAAAGCAACTGGCAGATAATAAGAACCCAAAGTATGAATGGATGGGATATTTTAGAAAATACAGGGAATTAAAGGAGCTTACCAGGGAAGCTGCTGTAATTTTTATTGACAGGATTTTAATATATGAAGGAAACAGGATAAAGATACGTTATACTTTTAAAGACCAGCTAAAGAATATTACAGAATATATTACAGCAGATGCCAGAAAGGAGGCAGTGTAATATGGCAAGGAAGTCAAGATTAGATACTGCTGCAATTCTGGATAATGGACAGGGAAGTGTATTGTTAAATGGCATTAAAGATAGCAGGACTGTATACAGGGCTGCTTTGTATGCAAGGCTGTCTGCTGAGGATAGTGGAAAAGCTGGTGGTGAAAGCATAGAAAACCAGATTTCACTTTTAGAATTATTTGTGAAAGAAAATGGGGAATTTTTTTCATATGAATTATTTGTTGATAATGGAAAAAGTGGTGTTACATTTGACAGGCCGGCATTTAATAAAATGATGGACAAAATAAAGCAGGGCAAACTGAATTGTGTTATTGTAAAAGATTTATCAAGGCTTGGGAGAAATTATTTAGAAGCAGGAAATTATCTTGAACAAGTATTCCCATTTTATAAGGTGCGTTTTATATCTGTTTTAGATAGATATGACAGTATACATGCAAATGCAGCAGATGAAGGCCTGGTAATTCCGTTGAAAAACCTGGTAAATTCAAGTTATGCCAAAGATATTTCAAAAAAGGCAGCCAGTGCCATTGAAGTAAAAATGAAACAGGGGGTATACAGGCACAGGTATGTTCCATATGGTTATAAAAAAGACCCGGAAAAAAAGGGACATCTTATAATTGACACTGATACTGCCTGTAATGTAAAGGATATTTTTAGATGGTACAGGCAGGGAGAAAGCCTTGGAGGCATTGCAGGACAGCTAAATAAAAAAGAAATTCCATGCCCAGCACGTTACCAGTATGAGAAAGGGGAAATCAAAGAGGAACGCCATAAAAATTCAGTATGGACAAACATTACAATAAAACGTATTTTGGAAAACAGGGTTTATGTGGGTGATATGGTATGTGGAAAAACATATAGTTCAATAAATACCCATGAGGCAATTATTAGCAGGGAGGAGTTTTCAGAGGCGGCAAAGTTAAGGGAAGAAAGCCATGCAAAATGGGAAAAGGCTAATGGAAGTTATGGCTGTTATAAACCTGAAAATTTATTTAAAGGCAAATTAAGGTGTGGTAAATGCGGCATGGCAATGAAATTAGTAAAAAGAATTAAGAATAAAGGGAAAATAAATGAACGCAGATATGCAGTTTACCAGTGCTGTGGTTATAAAAGTAAGTTCCAGAAGGAATGTAGCAAAGTAACAATTTCTAAGGATGAATTAGATAATGCAGTTGCTGGTGCTTTGCAGTTACAGTTAAAAACTTTTGTTAATACAGAAAAAATTATATCAGATATAAATAAGGCTTCTGCCGCAAAAAGCCAGCATGAAGAGGTTTATTTACAGCTGCAAAGTAAAAAGGGAAGAGCTGCAAAGCTGGAAAATATGGAAGAGGGATTATATGAAGATTTTAAGGAAGGAATTTTAGATAAAAGTGAATATCTTGATATACGCCAGAGGCATACTAGTGAATTAAACGAGTTAAAGAAAGAAATTGTACAGCTTGAAGCATTTAGGAAATCTTTAAAAAGGGATTTTAAAACAGTAGTAAATACGGCAGAATTAATCCGGGGACTGCAAGATATACATAACCTTACAAATGATATAACCAGACAATTAATTGAAAGAATTACAGTTTATGAAGGGAAAAGAATATTAGTTAAGTATACATTTGAAGATGAGTTAGAAAAACTGCATGATATAATGGGAGAAAGAGGGGGTATAAGCAATAGTTAAAAAAGAACTTTTAAAAGCAAAAGTATACCAGATAGTAATGTATATCCGCATTTCCCGTGAAGATGATGATGTAGGCATAAATCCAGAAAAAAGCGAAAGCAATAGTATTACAAACCAGAGAAACCTGTTGTATGGATTTATTCATAAAAAGTTTACAAAAGGGCAGGAAGGCTTTGGCAAATATAAAGTAACAGAAAAATGTGATGATGGGTATTCTGGAAAAAAATTTGAACGTCCTGGATTTATGGAAATGATGGAAATGGCAGAAAATAATCTTGTAGACTGTATTATAGTGAAAGATTTTTCACGTCTTGGCAGGGATTATGTGGAAACTGGCAATTATCTTGAACAGGTTTTTCCAAAATTAGGAATACGTTTTATTTCAGTAAATGACCATTATGACAGCAGTAAAAATATAAACCAGGCAGCCGGGCTTGATGTTGCTTTTAAAAATTTAATATATGATTTTTACAGCAGGGATACGTCAAAAAAATTGCGGGATGTGCGCCGGAAAATGGCAGAAAGGGGAGAGTTTGCAAGTGCAAATGCGCCATATGGGTATATGAAATCTGTTAAGGACAAGCATAAACTTTTAATTAATCCAGATACAGCACCTGTTGTAAAACAGATTTTTGAATTAAAGCTTGCAGGAATGTCAGGGCTCAAAATTACGGAAATGTTAAATGCACAATGTATACCATCACCAGCACAATATGCCATAAATACCAAAACAGGCATGGACTGGCGGAAAATTAATGAAATGACAGGCTGGGATAATTCAAAAGTTATAGCAATTTTAAAAGATGAAAGATATACGGGAGTAATGGTGTCGCTAAAAAGGACATCAAAAGGTATATATGGAAAAGATACAAAAGTGGATAAAAAAGACTGGCTAAGGGTTGAAGGTACACATGAAGCAATAATTTCCCCTGAAATGTTCCGGCAGGTGCAGAACATAATGCTGGATTTTGAAAAAAATCCATGTAAAACAAGCAGGTATAATCCTTTTATATGTGGGGTATGTGGCAGGAAACTGTCCAAATGCAGTAACAAAACATTTTATTACTGCCGTTATGGCAACGTAAATCCAGAGGCAGGCTGTCATAAAGCAAAATATGAAACAGACGCATTGTACAGGATTGTCCTTGAAGAATTAAAACTGCATTTAAAAGGGTTTACAGAGATTCAAAAAGTATATGATGCCATAACATTAAATAATGTATCTGTACAGGATAATATTCCAATGTATGAAAACGCACTGGAAAAGTTATCCTTTTCAAAAACAGCAATGTATGAACAATATAAAGATGGAAAGCTTACAAAGGAGGAATACATTGATAAGAAAAAGGCAGTATCAGAACAGATAAAGCAATATGAGGAAATGCTGAAAAGTGCAAAACTGGAAAAAACAGAAAATGATAAAGAATACAATAAAATAAAAAAGGCCAGGGATTTAGTTTATAAATACCAGAATATGCAGGAACTTACAAAAGAGGTACAGGAAACATTTATAGACAGGGTAATTGTTTATTCAAAAGAAAGATTAAAAATCATATGGAAGTTTGAAGATGTATTTTATATAATTTAGAAAAATAAAAACGGTAACAGCCAAAGAATATAAAAAAACTGGTTTATAAATTATTAGCCATAAATTAAATATTAGTATAGAAAGAATAAAACACAGCCAGAATGTATATGTGTTTTATTCTTTTTTTATTAAGGGATATTTAATTAACCTTTTTTATAACAAATTTTACAGTGGCGTTTTTTCGGAAGCTATTTACAAGTTTATAATACAGTGCTACAATATTTCTGTAAACTATTATATAACATGATTGGAGGATAAAAACGTGAAACGGGAAAAAAAACCAGTATTTAGCATGATGCTTGTTTTTGCGCTGGTGCTTAGTATATTTGCATCTGTGCCAGTACCAGCAAATGCAGCATCGGGAAAAGTGAAAGTGAGCAAAAAAAATTTGACAGTCAAAGTTGGACAGACAAAAACTATTAAAGTGAAAAACACAAATAAAAAAGTTAAGTGGTCTGTAAAAACAGGGAGAGTTACATTGGTAAATAAGACAAAGACAAGTGTCGGGATAAAAGGAAAGAAAGCCGGAAGGGATATTGTCTATGCGAAGGTTGGAAGTAAAAAACTAAGTTGTATTGTAAAGGTTAAGAAGGCGGACAAGAAAAAGGATGAAACATCTTCCAATACAACACCGTCACCAGTTGTGCCAACGCAGACACCGGTATCAACACAGACACCAGTACCAACACAGACGCCATCACCAGTGCCAACACAGACACCATCACCAGTGCCAACGCAGACACCGGAAGCAGCAGACGATGCTGTCAAAAATATTGTGATTGATATGTCCAAGGCAGGCAGTACAGTGTTTACAATGTCACCGGCAACCCTTAACTTCAGCAGCCAGCTTGATGACCGCTTTGATTTAAGTTATTTCAGTGAAATGAAGGTTGGATATAAACTAGAATTTGATGGAGATACTTCTTTGCTAAGCAGCGGAAAAATTGGCATTGCTGATTCAGAAGCAGCATTAAACGGATATGATGATGGTGTTGCATTTACTTATGATATGATGCCAGGTTCTGATTCTGTAACAATTCCATTGGACAAATCAGGAAATGCTATTGGAATCAATATCCAGCCAATGGATAAAGATGCTTCTTATGGATGGCCTGCAACTCTGAAGAGTGTTACAATTACAAGCATTGAGTTCGTTGCTAAAGAAGGCGCTGTATATCCGTCATCAGGTGCAGCAAAACCAACACAAAAACCAGCAGATACACAGGGTTTTACATCTTCTGAGTTTAAATATCAAGGATTAGATGAAAAATGGATTAAGGAAAATATTGACCCATCCAAGCCTGTCGTTGCTATGACTTTTGATGATGGGCCAGGAGGATACACTGGTTATGCAGACTATGGGACACAGATACAGAATGCCTTGAAAGAAGCAGGCGCCCATGCAACATTCTTCTATATTGGCGCCCATATTGAACATGATGAGAAATCAAGACAGGAAGTGGAAAATGCATGGAAAGCTGGTTTTGAAGTAGCTAACCACTCTTATGATTCCCAGGGGCTGGACAGCAAAGATGAGGCAACAATAAAAGATAAGATTGCAAAAACAGATGCCCTTCTTTCCAGTATAACTGGATACAATAATTTCTTGTTCCGTGCACCGAATGTAGCATATAGTGATAAGATGTTTGCAGTAATTGAAAAGCCGTTTATTGATGTATCTATCTGGAGCAGTGACTGGGATAATTCAGTGGGAGAGAATGCCATTGTAGATAATGTCGTTAAAAACCTTGCAGACGGAGGCATTATTAATATGCATTCTGTACATGAGAAGACAGCAAAAGCTGTTCCAAGAATTTTAAAATATTGTAAAGAAAAAGGTTATCAGGTTGTAAGTGTATCCGAGCTTTTTGCAATCAAAGGACAGAAACTTATGACAGGAGTTAAATATTCAAAAGCAGGAGCAAAGTAGGAAAAACAGTTCCAGACAGTGGCGTTTTGTGTGATGCTGGATAATTTTTTTGGAACTAAATTGACACCACCAGACTTAACAGAAAGACTGCCTTCAATTAACCGCCAGCTTGCTGAACAGGCGAGGCAGGTGCTTGATGTAAATAAAGCAGAACGCCATATACGTGGCGGTATGGCAACAAGGGATAAATACTTATGTAAGCACCAGCAATAAATTTAAGTTATTCCGGAAAGAATAAAACAGATATTATTTGTTTTATTCTTTTTTATTTATATGAAAAAAATAGTGCAAGCAATAAAGCAGTATGTTATAATAAAAATAATTATTTGCTATAAATATCTTTAACAAATAGTTTTGTTCCTGGCTATTGTGGACAGGTTGAAACAAAATGTAAGAATAACTGAAAAGGAGAAATTAAGATGAGATTAATTACACGTTCGGATTTTGATGGGCTTGCATGTGGGGCACTTCTTAAGGAAGCAGGTATAATCGATAATTGGAAATTTGCACATCCAAAGGACTTGCAGGATGGGCTTGTTGAAGTTAATGAGAATGACTGTCTTGCCAATGTACCATTTGTGGAAGGATGTGGTTTGTGGTTCGACCATCATTCAAGTGAACATGAGAGGCTGCAGCTTAAGGGTAAATATAAGGGGGAAAGCCGTATTACACCATCATGTGCCCGTATTATTTATGAATATTATGGTGGCAGGGAAAAGTTCCCACAGTTTGATGATATGATGGAAGCGGTTGATAAGGTTGATTCAGGCAACCTGACAATTGATGAAGTACAAAACCCAGAGGGATGGATTTTAATAGGGTTTCTTATGGACCCACGTACAGGTCTTGGACGCTGGCGTGAATTTACTATTTCAAACTACCAGCTTATGGAAAAGCTTATAGATGCATGCCGTACAATGACTACAGATGAGATACTTGCACTTCCTGATGTTAAAGAACGTATAGATGTTTATTTTGAACAGACAGAGAAATTTAAGGAAATGGTTAAAAAGTACACAAAAGTGGATGGTAAGTTAATTATATCTGATTTGCGTGGTGTAAATCCTATATATTCAGGCAACCGTTTTATGATTTACAGCATGTACCCAGAACAGAATATTTCTGCATGGATTGTAAGTGGACGTGGAGGAAAGGGATGCAGCGCTGCTGTCGGGTACAGTATACTTAATAAAACCTGCACTGTTGATGTGGGAAGCCTTATGCTTAAATATAATGGCGGAGGACATAAAAAAGTCGGGACATGCCAGTTTTCTGATGAAAATATGGAAACAGGGCTTAAAGATATGTTAGAGGAGCTTACTGTTTTAAGCAATAAGTAGTTAGCAAGTAATAGCAGGAATCTCCTTGCCTCTTATACAAGGAAGGAATTGCCAAAATGAAGATTAATGGCAGTGGCGGGGAGCAGAAAGGGGCATGTTGTTATAAAAACATACCCCTTTCAATCTGCCATAAAACCAATATCCGTTTTTAAATACGTCTTTTAGTTTTACATATCATTAAATATTTCTTCCATCTGGCTTATTTCTTCTTTCTGCATTTCAAAAATATCCTCAGCAATATTACATATTTCCCTGTTTGATGAATATTTTAAAATAGTTTCTGCCATATCTGATGCCATCTGGTGATGAATAACCATTCCTTCTATATAAGCTTTTTCAACATTGCTGCTTGCATCAGTTTCATCAGGTATATGCTGGTGTGTGGAAATAATTTTATTATAAACATTAAGATATTTCTTTTCTTTTTCTTTATCAGTTATATCATATTTCTGGATTTCTTTTATTAATTCCTGCATATCCTCTATTTCTTCCAGATGTTCATCAATTATTTCACTGGCAAGTTCTTTAAGCTTTTTGTTTTTGCCTCCATATATAAGGTAATTTTTAGACATATCAACAGAGGCTTCATAATGCGGTATCATGCTTATAAGGAAATCAAGTTCTGCACTTCCAGATTCTTTTACACGCATATTTTTCAGCATATCATAAATAATTGTGTCCTGTTCTTCAAGATAAGCAGTTACTTCTGTATCATCACCTGCATCTTTTATAATATCTGTTACAGGTGAAGAGGCAGGTGGTGATTGTTTTGATGCAGAACTGCCATTTGTATTGCGCCCTATATAAAGGCTGAAGAAAATAACTAATAATATTAATATAATAATGGCAAGAATACCATACATATGGTAATTTTTATGCTTGTTCATTTTTAAGTCCTTTCACCTGTTATAACAAAAAGTAATTATAATATAGTATTAACAATGTTCTTCTGTTTTATAAAACTTTTTGTCAAATTCTGCATTAAAATAATAAAAATTATTATGGTCAAGATTGCTTTTTGTCATTTCAAGTGCTTCGCCAAAACGCTGGAAATGCACAACTTCCCTTGCACGCAGGAATTTTAATGGTGCACGTACATCAGGGTCTTCTATTACACGCAGAAGGTTGTCATATACAGTGCGGGCTTTCTGTTCTGCTGCAAGGTCTTCAAACAAATCAGCAAAAGGGTCGCCTTTTGACTGGAATTCAAGGGCAGTAAATGGAACGCCTGCTGCTGCCTGTGGCCAGAGTGCTTTTGTATGGTCAATATAATATGCATCAAAACCGGCTGTTTTGGCATCTTCAGGGGTTAAATCACGTGTAAGCTGGTATACTATGGCACAGATTATTTCCATATGGTTTATCTCTTCTGTCCCTATATCAGTAAGAAGCCCGCCAACCTTTTTAACTGGCATAGTGTAACGCTGGGCAAGGTAACGCATTGAGGCACTTAATTCGCCGTCAGGCCCACCATACTGGCTTATAATTAACTGGGCGGTTTTGGGACATGTTTTCTTGATTTTTACAGGAAACTGGAGTCTTTTTTCATAAGCCCACATTATATACATCCCCCTTCCCAAGGCATAGGGCCTTCTGCCCATGCATATTTACTATTATCTAAACTGGCGGTTACCATTGAAAGCTGTGTTAAAGGATTATATTTACTTGCATATTCTGCCAGTAAATCCATTCGTTCCTTGGAAAGCTGGTGAAACAGCGGAGTTCCTTCAGGACAGTCTGGATGTGTGTCAAGATAAAGTGTAAGGTCATTAATTGCAAAACTTATAGATGAAATCTTTCCCATAAGGATTTCCCTTTCCTGCTGTACAGGGTCTAGTGCAGAACCTTTTGTGTCAAGACTGCTGCTTCCTGTATCTGCAAAATATACTGGCAGGTTTAAACAGGTAAAAATTGTGCCTTCTTTAAGAGCAGTATCCCAGTCATAAAGACTGCACCATTCCTGTTTTGGAAAAGATGCCATAGCCAGGGTTTCCGGGCTGGTACAACAATTATCTCCATTCATAGTAATCCTCCAATCTTGTAAGGTTATCAGTTACAGTAAAAATCTTTAAAGCAGTAAAATATTATCCTCATGTTGCAAAAAATCATGTATGTATTTATAAAGCAAAAAATGGGAGCAGGATTTGTATAAAATAAATTTATTTTTATTACTCTTGCACAGCTTCAGGTTTAACGTTATAATAAGCGTGGTATTATAGAAAATTTAAAACAGGAAAAAATTATGGAAAAGTAATTCAGGAAATATATAAATTGTAAATATAAATTTGTTTTATAAAGCAGGAAAGGATGTATTTATGGCAGATAAAAACAGTGAATACGAATTTGAAGAAACTATGGTTACATTAACAGATGAAGATGGCAATGAGAGGGATTTTTATATTGATGAAATATATGAGGCTGGTGGCAGGCTTTATGCTGCTGCAATTCCAGCAGGTGTTGACAATATTACGGAATACTATGTTTTCAGGCTTACAGATTTAGGAAATGATGATTTTGAGATGGAAGATATAAAAGATGAAGAAGAATATGATATGGCAGCAGATGCCTATGAGGAGAAGCTTGACGCAAGGCTGTGGAATAAAATTAATGAAGAATAATTTACATCTTGACAAACATTATTTGCTGATATAAAATACATCAATAAAAATAATATAAAAACACGTTGATAAGAAGAGTAAGCTGTAGCCGTGCAATTCCAGAGAGAGATGGGAGCTGTGAACATCTTATTGCATTATAGCCGAAAACTGCCTTGGAGTGGCCCTGATCCGGTCCGGTAACTACGTTATAGTTAGTGAGAGCTGCAATGGAATTTTATTCCATTGAACCAGGGTGGAACCGCGTTAGAATGTAACGTCCCTTTTGGCATTTTGCCAGAAGGGGCTTTTTATATGCATAGGAAACAGCACAGAAAAGAGGGAAATTATGAAAGTAACTTTAAAAGATGGTTCATTTAAAGAGTATAATTCTGCAATGTCTGTTATTGATATTGCGGCAGATATCAGTGAAGGGCTTGCCAGGGCGGCATGTGCAGCTGAAATTGACGGCAAGGTTGTTGATTTGCGTACTGTAATTGAAAATGATTGTGAATTAAATATCCTTACATTTGACAGTGAAGGCGGAAAGAAGGCTTACCGCCATACATGTGCGCATGTTATGGCTGAGGCAGTACAGAATCTTTATCCTGGTGCAAAGCTTACAATAGGGCCTGCAATAGATAATGGTTTCTACTATGATTTTGATATGCCAAGCCTTTCGAGGGAAGAACTTGACAATATTGAAAAAGAAATGAAGAAAATCATTAAAAAGGGTGAGAAACTTGAGAGATATACCCTTTCTAAAGAGGAAGCCATAAAACTTATGACAGAAAGGGATGAGCCTTACAAAGTTGAGATGATTAACGGACATCCTGGTACAGATACGCTTACATTTTATAAGCAGGGGGATTTTGTGGAATTTTGTGCAGGCCCGCATCTTATGAGCACAAAACAGATTAAGGCATTTAAACTTACTTCTTCTTCAGGGGCATACTGGAGGGGTGACGAGCATAATAAAATGCTTACACGTATATACGGGACTGCATTTAACAAAAAGCAGGATTTAGAGGATTATCTTGCTTATCTTGAAGATATTAAGAACCGTGACCATAATAAACTTGGGCGTGATATGGATTTATTTACAACTGTGGATGTAATAGGGCAGGGGCTTCCTCTTCTTATGCCAAAAGGAACGAAGATGATACAGAAGCTCCAGCGCTGGATTGAAGACCTTGAGGATAATGAGTGGGGATATGTAAGGACAAAGACACCGCTTATGGCAAAGTCAGATTTATATAAAATTTCTGACCACTGGGGGCATTATAAAGAAGGCATGTTTATACTTGGTGAAGATGATGAGGACGAAGAGGGCAACAGTATTTCCGGAAATGATATATTTGCACTGCGTCCTATGACATGCCCGTTCCAATATTATGTTTATAAGGCAAGACAAAAATCATACCGTGACCTTCCGTACAGGATGGGTGAAACATCAACACTTTTCCGTAATGAAGAATCCGGGGAGATGCATGGGCTTACACGTGTGCGCCAGTTTACTATTTCAGAGGGGCATCTTGTATGTACACCAGAGCAGATTGCAGATGAGTTTAAGGGCTGTGTCGAACTTGCAAGGTACTGCCTTAAGACGCTTGGCTTAGAGGAAGATGTGACATACCGCATGTCAAAGTGGGACCCTGAAAATACAGATAAATACCTTGGGACAGCAGAGGAATGGGACAGGGTAGAAAATGCAATGCGTAAAATACTTGATGATATAGGCCTTGAATATACAGAAGAAGCAGGTGAAGCTGCTTTTTACGGGCCTAAGCTGGATATACAGGCAAAGAATGTGTATGGCAAGGAAGACACAATGATTACAGTACAGCTTGACATGTTCCTTTCAGAACGTTTTGATATGTACTATATAGATGAAAACGGGGATAAAAAGCGCCCATATATTATACACAGGACATCTATGGGCTGTTATGAACGTACACTTGCATGGCTTATTGAGAAATATGCAGGTAAATTCCCTACATGGCTCTGTCCGGAACAGGTACGTGTGCTACCTATTTCTGAGAAATTTAAAGATTATGCAGAAAATGTACTTGCAGAACTTAAGAAAAACGGGATAGATGCAACAGTTGACAACCGCTCTGAAAAAATTGGTTATAAAATACGCGAGGCAAGGCTTGATAAACTGCCATATATGCTTGTTGTCGGGGCAAAAGAGGAAGAGGCAGGAAAAGTATCTGTAAGAAGCCGTTTTGCAGGGGATGAAGGACAGAAAGATTTACAGGAATTTATAGACAGCATATGTAAGGAAATACGCACAAAGGAAATACGTAAAGAAGAAGTGGCAGAAGAGGGCAGACAGTAATAAAACAATGCCACGGTTTTTATACAGTTTATACAGGGCAGGTGGCAGGACGCCTGCCTTTTTTCATGTGCCTGGTTAAAGATATTTTGTTAATATGCCGATTTAATTAAATAGATATATTAAGATATTATAAGAAAGGTATATACGGTGAGAAGTCTATGAATATTAAGGATATCCTGCACCAGCCTGGACACGTGGCAAGGACAGGGGTTATGCCAGACAGAAGCCCGTTTCTGTCTATAGGAAAAAAGGGCCAGGTTGTAGAAGGGGTGATATCAAAGATATCAGATAAGATTTCCATCAGCTTTAACGGAATAGAGGTTGCAGTACCCCATTCCGCAGTACGCGGAGCCACGGAAGGCGAAACAAGGAAATTCCAAATCATGGATGTGTCTAAGGATAATATTGTACTGAAAGAGGTTGGGAATACTTACAGCCAGGGCAGTACCAGGGCGCTTGCCAGTACAAAAGTGCCAGATAATGCCGGGGGCTACAGTAATAACAACGATGTAAAAGTTAACGCACAAGTGGCAGCGGAAGACAAAGAAGCAGTTAAAAATATAGCTATCCTTACGGGTGAGGATTATGCAAGCATTGAGAAAGAAGAAGGAAATATAGAGAACTGCAAAGAAGATGAGCTTGAACGTGCTGCACAAAAGGTAAAGGAACAGAAAGAGTGGAAGGAGTTTTACCAGGAGAGCAACAAAGAGTTGTGCCAGCAGCTTAAAGAAGGGCTTGAGAATATCCAGAAACAGGGATTTCTTGACCAGAAAAGCGAGTCGCAGATTGCACAGGTTTTACGTGAGGCTGATATACCGCCTACACTTGAAAACATATCAAGGGTAGTTTCAGCTTTACAGATGAGTCTTGTTGCTGGTGATATGTCTGACAAGGCAAAATCATACATAATAAGCAATGGAATGCCGCCTACTATTGAAAATATTTACCATGGGCAGTATTCAGGAAGTGATGCCTATGGCATGTCTGTATATGACCAGGAGATATGGGAGTCACTGAAAGGGCAGATTGAAGATATTATAGATATTGCAGGGCTTGGCATGCAGACTGCAACGGATGATGCAAAATGGCTTCTAGCCAATGATTTGCCAGTAACAATAGATAATTTAAGGACTCTTGATGTGCTCCGTGACATTAAGGACAATACGACACTAGACAAGGCACTTGTGCAGATTGTACAGGCTATGGCAGCAGGGAGTGGGGCAGAACAGGCACTGCTTGATACATCACAGTTTACAATAGCAAGGGATTTAATTAACAGCTTTAATGCTGTTAATGATGGTGATATAGTTACTGCAATTAAGATAATTGCAAATAATGCAATATCAAATAACGCCATACAATATAATACAGGCGGAAATGGTGAGGTACAGGAATTAAACCTTGCACTTTTAAAACAGGCTGGCATGGAGAATGAAAACAATGGCACTGGCAGCACAGCAGTTATACCAGAAAATATAACAGATGGCATGTCAGAGCAGGAGATACAGGCAGTTATAGCTAAGAAGAATATAGCAGAAATCTGCCTTAAAATGACAGTGCAGTCTGTCGGGGTAATGGCAGAAAAGGGCATAAATATTGAAACTGCCCCTCTTGAAAATATTGTAAAGGAATTAAGGGATATAGAGAATGCCTATTATATGTCAAGATATGGCATATCAGCAGAAATGGCAGACAAAGAACTTGGACTTATGCAGGAAGCTTTACAGAAGACATCTGATATTGCAAATGCACCTGCATCAGTAATTGGAATGGGCATAAGGCAGATGAACCTTATATCATTTAATGAACTCCACGCTGCTGCTGTAAGTGAAACAGCCAATAAAAACCAGTTTATGGAGATTTATGAAAAGGTTGCAACAGAGCCTGATAAGAACTTTGGCGACTCCATTGAGAAAGCATTCCAGAGAAGTGTGCCTGATATCCTGCAGAGCCTTGGTCTTGAAGATACGCAGGCAAATGAAAGGGCTGTCAGGATTCTTGGATATAACAGCATGGAGATTACAGAGGATAATATTAATGCTGTTAAGGAGTATGATGCTTCACTTAACAGGATAATTGACAATATGAAACCATCAGTTGTACTTGATATAATCAGGAATGGCAGTAATCCTCTTGAAAAGTCAGTAGAAGAACTTGACAGGGAACTGGCAGGTATTGCTTCTGATAAAGGCGTTACACAAGAAGAAAAGTACAGCAGGTATTTATGGCAGCTAGAGAGAAGCAATTCCATTACAGAGCAGGAAAGGGACGGCTATATAGGAGTTTACAGGCTGCTTAATAATATAGAGAAAACAGATGGTGCTGCTATTGGTGCAGTTATACAAAGCAAAAGGGAAATGACACTTGGAAACCTCCTTTCTGCGGTAAGAAGCATTAAGGGAAGGGGCATTGATGTAGAAGTTGATAATAACTATGGCAGGCTTGAGGGGCTTGTATACCACAGCAAACCTATAACAGCACAGATTGACAGTGGCTTTAACCCAGACAATAATGAAAATGGCAGCAATAGTGGCAACAGGTATTACCAGGGGCTTGTTTCAGAGGCAATAGATAATATCACACCTGACAGTGTTAATGAAATATCTGATGGTGATATGGAAAAACTCCTTAATACTTCACTTGAAAAGTTTGCAGAGGAGATGAAGTCCAGGTCGCCAGAAAATAAACTGATGAGGGAATATTATGACAAGCAGGCAGAAGAAGTCCGTGATATGATGCAGAACCGTGCTGAAGCAGACATTTATCTTGCCAATATGCAGATACCTTCTACAGTTGCATCCCTGGGTGCTGCAATACAGATGGTTAAAGAAGGCTACAGCCCTGTAAAAGACTGCTATGGCAGAAGGAATATTTTAGGGGAAAAAGAAAAGAAAGAATTTGAAGAGGCAGCAGACAGCATGGCAGAGTCGCTTGGTTCTGAGGAAAGTATAAAAGCAGAGTGTGAAAAAACCAGGAAGTATATGGAAGAAATTCTTTCAAGGTCATACTGTGCACCTGATATAACGTCAGATGAACTTATGAAACTTAAGTCACTTGGCAGAGGGATACAGTTACATGGAATGATGGCAGGCAGAAGGAGCTACGATATCCCTATAGTTACCGGTGATACAATTACAAATATGAATGTAACTGTATTAAGCGGCCAGGGTGATAAAGGAAAAGTAAAAATCTCTGTTGGCAATGCCGGGGCAGAAAGTGAACCTGGTAAGCATATAAATATATCAGCGGAATTCAAAATATCAAATGGTGCTGTAAAAGGGCTGGTGGTGTGCAGTAACAGGGAAAGTTATGAAGCAGTGCAGGAAAGCAGCATGGAGCTGAAAAGAGAAATGAAAGAAGCTGGTTTTGAGGTTAAAAATATATCATGCAGCCTTGGTGCAGTGCGTGGAGGCATAATTGATGAAAAAATTAACCTTGATGATAACACCTCCACAGCCTCTTTATATAAAGCAGCAAAAATTACAGCATGTTATCTTTCAGATATAATTAAAAATATAGAAAGCCAGTAAATTCTGGGATGTAAATAACAAGCAAGTATATATAACAGGAAAGGATGGTATATAGATGAAAATAAACCATAATGTAACAGCACAGATAGCAAATGTTAATTTAAAGAAAGATGAAAGAAGGGTTTCTGCAAGCCTTGAAAAGTTAAGTTCAGGATATAAAATTACAAAAGCAGCAGATGATTCTGCGGGTCTTGCAATTTCTAATAAAATGCGTACACAGATAAGGGCATTAAACCAGGCTTCAAGAAACTCAGAAGATGGACAGTCTATTGTACAGACTGCTGATGGTGCATTAAATGAAGTTGCCGCTATATTGCAGCGTATACGTGAACTTGCTGTCCAGAATGCAAATGATACATATACAGTAGATGACCGTGCTGCCTCACAGAGTGAGATAGACCAGCTTCTTGATGAGATAGACCGCATTTCAAGCACTACTGAGTTTAATGGAAAAGGGCTCTTAGATGGTTCATCATCAAGGACAATTACAAGCAACATAGATGGAATACAAGCACTTAAGTCATCAATGGAAGTACCTGCCGGGGAATATATGCTTAGTGTAAATGCTGCTCCACAGCCTGCGGTTGCTGAAGATGTTGAATATACAATACCTGGTATTCTGTATATTAATAATACAACTATAGAGTTTAGTGAAGACGATACAGATGAGGAGGCTGAAAGCAAAATCCTTGATGTATGCAGTAAAATGGATATTGATGTAGAATTTGCTGGTGGTTCGGCTACTCTTAAGACTAAAGCAGAGGGTGATAACCAGCAGATACTTATAAGATATTCTTCTGATGAACCAAACGAGATATTTATGGGTTCAGATGTAGAAGTAGGACTCGGAAATGGATTTTCAGAAAATGCAAAGGTTTCAACAGATGGAGGCCATATTATAATTAAAGATAATGGCGGTTTTGAAATGCTGGTTGAAATACCTGCTGAAAACCCAGAAGGTTCAACAGAAGGGCAAGAAGTTACATTAAAAGTATATGATGCAGGATATATGGGTATGCAGATTGGTGGTAATGAAAACCAGATGCTTAATATGAATTTTGATGAAATTTCATGTAGTACTCTTTCGCTGCGTGATGCAAATGGCCAGCGTCTTATAAATGTATGTTCATCACATGGCGCAGAAAATGCAATTTTATCAATTGATTCAGCTATTGAAAGGGTTTCTGCTGCACGTTCAGAACTGGGTGCTTATGAAAACCGCCTTGAAGATACTGTTTCGAGCCTTGATGTTGCAAGTTACAATATGACTAACTCAATGTCACGTATTATGGATACTGATATGGCAGATGAAATGACACAATATACACAGCTTACAGTATTAACACAGGCAGCAACCTCTATGCTTTCACAGGCAAATAATAAACCACAGGAAATTATGAACCTGTTACAGGGAATATAGAAAGGCTGGTTTTATGGACAAAGAGCAGTTAAGAGGGTATACAGCCCGTATTGCACAAGCTAACAGGAGTGGTCTTGTAGTTATTGTATATGAACTTTTTGGTTATAGTATGGATATGGCAAAACAGGCATATAACAATAATGATAAAGACCTGGTTGTAAAACATCTTAGAAAAGCACAGGAATGTGTATGTGAACTTAAAAGAAACCTGGACTTCAAGTATGAGGTTTCACATAACCTTGCAAGCCTGTACAGGTATGTCAATGGACTGCTGGTAACTGCAATTACAAGACGTGATTTGTCTGGATTTGATGATATAAATAAAGTTATGGAAAGCCTCCACAGTGCTTTTGCGGAGGTAGCCAGGCAGGATACATCAGGTGCAGTTATGCAGAATACACAGCAGGTATATGCTGGGCTTACTTATGGCAAAGGCAGGCTGAATGAAGTATTTATGAATGGAAATGAGCAGTCAAGGGGATTTATGGCTTAGAAATATTTTATTAAGCGGCTTTGTGGAATTTTATATAATTCCACAAAGCCGCTTATACATTTTGCTTTTTTATAAATATTCTTTGATTTTTTCTGCTGTCTGTGCCGCAGATGTTTCATCCATATTGTTATCTGGCACATATTTAATAGTAATTTTATCATCCAGGTTACGTGGTATAAGGTGTACATGCAGGTGGAATACAGTCTGGCCGGCAGCTTCCCCGTTGTTCTGTAATACATTTAATCCATCATAATTGAATGCATTTTTAATTGCAGCACCACACTTTTTTGCAACTTTAAATATTTTTTCACAGTATTCATCTGGCAGTTCAAAAATATTAGCAGCATGTGTTTTAGGCAGGATTATTGCATGTCCCCTTGAAGCTGGTGATGCATCAAGTATAACTTTAAAGCCGTCATCTTCATAAATTGAAGTGGCAGGAATTATTCCATTTGCCAGTTTGCAGAAAATACAATTATCATCAATATGTTTATTCATTTCAGACCTCCATTAATTATATAAATTTTTTACCTTTGGAACTGGAAAAGCGAGTCAAATATCCTTAATATTTTAAAATCTCCCCTGGCTGTAAGCTCACCTGTCATAAATGTACTTTGTAAAGTATTTTTTCCTGAAACTATTTTATCCATTACATTTGAATTTGTCTTTAATATAATATCAGGATTAGTTTTTTCTCCATAATAGCAGTTTAATGTAGTGTTATCTGTTTCGATAACAAGTGTACTGCCTTTATCTGCAATTTCTATAGAGAATGAAAGTGCAACACCAGGTACAGGATGGAAATGGTTTTCCAGCGTTTCAATATAAGGACCTTTGTCATAAGGTGAGGAATCGCCCATCATCCCCCGGAACATTTGCGAAAGTTCTTTTATATCAGCCTTTTGTTTTTTGACATATTTATCATTAGAAACATACATTGAAAGCTGTTCGCTTTCCTGTGGCGTAAGGCTTATAGACTTAGGCTGTGCAACATTGTCAAGTACAGCATCAGTGCTTGATGGGAATGATATAATCTTTTTTGAAAAAGCCCTGTAGAAATTTTCAGCCTTTTTCTCTATAAGTCCAGCATAATCAGAATTTGTTTCAAAATCTACATTATTACTTACGTATGCGGATATCCCATCACATATTTTACCGCCAAGAATTTCCCATGCCTTAATAAGTGTAATATAAGCTTCTTTTTCACCATATGTTGTAGATATGGCAACAGGCATCATATAAAGCCTTTTAATTGTTTCTTTGTCACCATAAAGCCAGCATGAATCAAGAAACTGCTGTAGCAGCCCGCCTATTCCAAGCCATTCTATAGAAGCAGCAAGTATTATTGCGTCTGCATCTTTTAGTGTTGTTGGCAGTATAGAAATTCCACGGATATCTTCATATAAATTATACTTTTTTACCTGTATATTTAATTCTTCAAGAACCTGGATTAACTTACTTATTACAAAGTTTGAAGGGTCTTCAATAAGCCCCCTGCCGCCATAATAAATATTTACATTAGTCATTAATTTGTTCCTGCCTTTCCCCTGGAATTAAAAGTAAACAAGGTAGTTAAAAAGCCGCCAATAAACCCGCCAATATGTGCAGCGTTGTCAACTCCCTGGCTTGTAATGCCTCCATAAAGGCTTAATAATATCATAAATAAAACACGCCGCAGTCCAAGGTCTTTGTAATGCTTGCTTATAAGTATTATACATAGCAAAGAACCCATTAAGCCAAATATTGCCCCTGATGCACCAACAGATTGTGTATAATCATACCTCAGCATATTATAAACCATTGAAGCACACCCTGCAATAATTCCTGATGAAAAATAGATAATTAAGTATTTTATCCTGCCAGCATGCTGTTCAACATAACTTCCGATAAATAAAAGTACAAGCATATTATTAAATATATGGCCTGGGCCTGCATGCAGGAACATGCATGTAAAAATCCTGTAATACTCATGTCCGTTAATAACAGAATCCCAGGAAAGTGCCCCCTTGTCAAGTATGGATATTCCGTTGATATCCGGGTTTATAAAATCTGACAATATAAAAATAATTATATTAATAATAACAATGGTAAGGTTTGTACGTGCTGTTAAAACATTATTATCCGCTGCATAATTATACTGCTTGTAATTACCTGCCGGATTATGTGCCATATTGCCAGATGGATTTACAGGCATAAGATAATCTTCTAATGTCTTTTTAAGCCCCATATACATTGGAAGCGTACTGCCATATGTTATAAGCTGCCTGCCAGAAGGGGTTATACGCCATAGACATTCACCAGTATCCTGGAGTTTAAAGGGTGGTGTGCCATTATTACTTATATATATATACAGGAAATGGTACAGCATACATCCTTTATGTATAAGAAAACCACGTATCTGTTTGGAAATATGCCTGAACTGTTCTTCAGTGTATCTTATGCCAGAGGTTTCATCCAATGTAACTACAACATATCCCTCATTGCCAGAAGACATGTTATTTTTAACCAGTTTTATATTTACATGGGGTTCTGTCACATTTAGTTCTACTGGTTCATAACCCATCTGGTTAAATATAAATGAAATTTCATTATACATATGTAATCTCCATTCTTCTAATACTGCATTAAGATATAGTTACTATTCAGGCTTACGCCTTCGTATTCTATGAAGGCTGAACTGTTATAAGATATATTCTATCAAAAAATATAAAAATTATCCAGCTATTTATCCAGCCTTTTCCAATTTGCAAAAAATAGAATAAAAAACTGCCAGAGGTTATGTCCTGCTGGCAGTCCATGATATGAAAGAAAACTGAGCACATAAATATGATGTTATCTATTGTCTGGAAGGTTTTCTGGTATTTCCATACCTGGCATGGTATTTTATTTTCCCATGTGACCATTCCTGCCAGCGGGCATATCCTCCGTTAAGGCTGATTACAGGATATCCAAGCCTTGCAAGGTCTCTTGATGCAAGAAGGCTTATATTACCTCTTTCACAGTATAATATAATCCAGTCTGGTTTCTTATTATGGGACATTAACAGCCTGCCAATGTTTTCCTCCAGCTTTTCCCAGTCAGCCCAGACTGCTCCTGGTATATGTTCCTGTTTATAATCTGCTTTGTCACGTAAATCTATTAATATAGTATTGTAATTGCTAATATAATTTTTTAAATCTCCAGGTGAAATAATTTTCAATGTCATAGGCATTCTCCTGGCAAAAATTATTAATATATTTTATGCAGGAATATAAAAAACGATAGTGGCAGTACGCCAGGTACTGCCACTCTAATAAAATTATTAATAAAAATTTAATAATTTATTATAAAAGGTTGTACAACAATAAGTTAAAACTTATTTACTCTGGTTTGAAGAGTTAGAACTGCTGTTAGAACTTTTGTTGCTGCTTGTGTTATTGGCATTTTTGCCACAGTTATTAGCGTTGCTTGATTTATTAGAACTTTTGTTGCTGCCAGTTGTGTTAGAATAATTTGAGCTTGTGTTCTGGCTGTTGTTCTGGCTGTTATTCTGGCTGTTGTTCTGGCTGTTGTTGCTAGAGCTGTTTGTGTTGTTTGAGTAAGTTGAATTTTTAGACATAATAACCTCTTTTCTGTGCCTTGCACAAATAATAATATTTTGTGGGTGTGCCACAATGTTGTCGTGTAACATCTATATTATTTGCATGATAGGTAAAATTATTCTTCTAAAATTAAAAAATGTTTTGAATGGTAATTTCCAGTTATTCTGTGTTTGTGTAAAAACGGACATGGCTGGATTTCACGTCCGTTTCATAAAATTTCCAGCCGTCCTTTGTTTGCAGACGGACGCA
>CAJTXH010000023.1 GCA_910580005.1 uncultured Lachnospiraceae bacterium
GACGAAAAAAACGTGTCAAAAATCCTCGGATTTAATTGACTGTGAATAGTAACGGACTGTTACAAACATACATGTATCTTAATTAAATTACAGTAGAATTGTTCATATGCTTATGGTAAAATAATGACATTAAAATATTTTGAAATTTTTGTTTACACCGAACTGGCGTTCTGATATAATAAACTTATAAATATAAAATTACAGAAAGGACTACGGTTATGATAAAGCCAGATAAAATTACATTTAAAATTGCGTTTTATATTTTTCTTATAATTGTTGGGCTTTTAATACTTATATTAGCAATTGCAGGGACTAAAAATGCAGATGCAGGGCTGGTATCTGTCTTAATAACAATGTGGTTTCTTTTTACTGCATTTTGTTTATATAAGATTATAAGGGCAAAACACAGGCGCCGTTCTTGCTATAAAGGAGATTATTCTATACATGAACTGGATGAAATGGATGGAATAGACTTTGAACATTTTACATGTGATATATTAATTGCTAATGGTTTTGAACATGCAGAAAGCACTAAAGCGAGCTGGGATTTTGGTATAGATGTGCTTGCTACTAAGGATAATGTTACATATGCAATCCAGTGCAAAAGATACAGCAGTCTTGTAGGGATAGAAGCGGTACAGCAGGCATATGCAGGACGTGCTTATTATGAGTGCCATGTTGCAGTTGTATTTACAAACCAGTATTTTACCAGAAGTGCCAGGAAACTTGCTGATAAAATAGGGGTTGTGTTATGGGACAGGAATATGCTTTATAATCTATTATAATAAAATGAAAGGGAATAACATGTATACAACAAAGATTTCAGTACGCAGCCTTGTAGAATTTATATTGCGCTCTGGCAGCATTACTTCTGCATCAGGGATAAAAGACCCTGATGCAATGCAGGAAGGGATGCGTATACATAAGATGCTACAGCGGAAGATGGGTGCTGGCTATAATGCTGAAGCTGCACTATCTGTAACAATGCCCGTGACATATGATGGTATAAGTTTTGAACTAACTATTGAAGGAAGGGCAGATGGCATATTTACAGATGAAACTGGTACCAGTATAGATGAAATTAAAGGTGTATATAATGATATTTCTATAATGGAAGAACCTGTTGCAGTGCACCGTGCACAGGCTCTTTGTTATGCTTATATTTACTCATCAGGACATAAACTGGAACAAATTGGCGTACGTATGACATATTGCCATATTCCTACAGAAAATGTACGTTATTTTAATGAAATTATTTTATATAGTGATTTAGAAATCTGGTTTAACAAGCTTGTTAATGAATATGCCAAGTGGATATCATGGCAGATAAAATGGCATAAAAAAAGGAATGCTTCAATACAGGACTCAGAGTTTCCATTTGAATACCGCAAGGGGCAGAATAACATTGTAAAGGGAGTGTACCAGTCTATATTACGCAAAAAGCGGCTTTATATAGAAGCGCCTACAGGTGTTGGCAAAACCATCTCTGTTTTATTTCCAGCCGCTAAGTCAATGGGGGAGGGGATTACAGAGAAAATATTTTACCTTACAGCCAAGACAATTACAAGAACAGTTGCGGAAGAAACTTACCAAATTCTTTCAGGCAATGGGATGGCATTAAAAAACATTACTATCACTGCAAAAGAAAAAATATGTATACTTGACAAGCCACAATGCCATCCATCAACATGTGGAAGGGCATTAGGGCATTTTGACCGTATAAATGATGCAGTGTTTGATATTATTACCCATGAAGATAATATCTCAAGGGAGGTTATAACCAGGTATGCAGAAAAACACAATGTATGTCCTTTTGAAATGAGCCTTGATACATCTATATGGGCAGATGCAGTTACTGGTGATTATAATTATGTATTTGACCCTTCTGCAAGCCTTAAACGTTTCTTTGCAAACCAGGCACAAAATAATTATGTTTTCCTTATAGATGAAGCACATAACCTTGTTGACAGGGCACGTGAAATGTATTCTGCAGAATTAATTAAAGAGGATTTTCTTGATATTAAGAAGACAACAAAGTTTATAAGCAAAAAACTTACGAATGCACTGGAGCAATGTAACAAGTGTTTGTTAAAATTAAAAAGGGAATGTGATAATGTTAAGAAGTATGAAGTTAATGATATTGAAGAATTTATATTAAAACTTATGCGGCTGTCTGCGGTTTTTGATGAATATTTCCAGAACCAGTCTGCATCTCTTAACCCTATAAAACCAGAAATACGCGAAAAACTTTTAGATTTTTATTTTAAGGTATATGGTTTTTTAAGTATATATGAAATACTTGATTTTAAATATATTATATATAGTGATTATACAGAAGATGGTTTTTTCTGTCTTCATTTAAAATGCATAGACCCATCTGGAAATCTTGATAATTGCTTAAACAGAGGAATTGCAGCAATATTCTTTTCCGCTACACTGCTTCCAGTGCGTTACTATATGGAACAGCTTGCAGGAAGGGCAGATGATTATGCAATATATGCGCCATCACCATTTCCAGCAGATAACAGGCTGTTAATGGTTGCCTCAGATACAAGTACGAAATATACAAGGCGTACACCCTCAGAGTATAAAAAAATTGCAGGATATATTTATGATTTTATAAGTGCTAAAACTGGCAATTATATGGTCTTTTTTCCCTCATATAAGATGATGGATGATATAGCCTGGCATTTGATAGAATATCTGTATATGAACGGATATGCATCAGATGGTATTGATAATTATATAAATAATTCTGGAAATAAAATTTGCTTACACAGGCAGGCTGTATCAATGGATGAACAGGAGCGTGAAGATTTTCTTTTAAAATTTACAGATAACCCGGGTTATACAACTATAGGTTTATGCATAATGGGTGGGATATTTGGTGAAGGAATAGACTTAAAGCATAACAGGCTTATTGGTACTGTTATAGTTGGCACAGGCCTTCCTATGGTGTGTACTGAAAATGAGCTTTTCCGTGAATATTTTGATGAAAAAAAGGGTTCAGGTTTTAACTATGCATACCGGTATCCTGGAATGAATAAAGTATTACAGGCAGCAGGCAGGCTTATAAGGACTAGCACTGATAAGGGGGTTATACTGCTGCTTGATGAGAGATTTCTTAAACAGGAATATATAGAATTATTTCCACGTGAATGGTACCCATATAATGTTGTAAACAGGAATTATATGGGTACATGTATCAGGGAGTTCTGGAATAACCAGGAATAATTAAGAACGGTAATCACCATTTATTTTAACATAATCATATGTAAGGTCACATCCCCATGCCCTGGCACTGGCAGAACCCTGGTTTAAATTTATGTTAATGTAAATTTCATCTTCTGCAAGTATTTTGGCAGCATTTTCTTCTGAAAATACAAGCCCCATACCATCTTTGCATACTAAAATTTTACCAGCAGATGACTGGAGTTCCACATCAATTTTAAGAACATCAATATCAATATCCGCATAACCTATTGCACAGAGAATACGCCCACAGTTGGCATCCCCGCCAAATACTGCACATTTTACAAGTGAAGAGCTTATTACGTTCTTTGCTGCTTTAATTGCTGTATTAGTATCAGGTGCACCAGTACACTTACATTCAACAAATTTGGAAGCGCCTTCACCATCTGCTGCCAGCATTTTTACCATATCAAGCATTACAATGTATAAAGCCTGTTTAAATATATCATAATTTATGCCATCTGCCGTAATCTGGCTGTTGCCAGCAAGCCCGTTCGCCATAACACTGATCATATCATTAGTTGACGTGTCCCCATCAACACTAAGGCAATTATAAGTAATTTTAACAATATCTGAAAGTGCTTTTTGCAGCATTTCCGTTGTAATAGCAGCATCTGTTGTAATAAAATTAAGAGTAGTTGCCATATCAGGGTGTATCATGCCACTTCCTTTTGCCATTCCGCCAATATGGCAAGTTTTCCCATCTATTTCAAATTCAACAGCACACTCTTTTCTTACAGTATCTGTAGTCATAATTGCATTGGCAGCTTCTGTATTGCCATTTGGAGAAAGCCCGTTTACAAGTTTTTGCATATTATTTGCAAATGGTTCAATATATATAGGCATTCCTATAACACCTGTAGAAGCTATAATAATCTCTTCTGGTTTAATTCCAAGTACATCTGCAAGCAGCCTGCTTGTTTCTTCTGCAATTTCTTCACCATTTGGATTACAGGTATTAGCATTCTTGGAATTTGCAATTACTGCCCTTGATATCCCGTTGCTTTTTTCAAGGTGTTTCTGTGTTACAATAATAGGTGCACCTTTTACTTTATTCCGTGTATAAACTGCTGCTGTATTGCATGGTGCATTGCTATATATTAAGCCAAGGTCATTCTTTTCCCTTATAGGGTTAATACCACAGTTCAGCCCGTTTGCAGTAAAGCCTTCTGGAGCACAGACACCCCCTTCAATGTATTTATATCCATCAAATTGTTCTTTTTCCATAATACCCCTCATTTCTGTAAATCATTTATAGAGTTTTTAATATCGTATTCCAAAGGCATATTAACAAAAATATAAATAAAATGCAACAAGCAGATTATTATTTCACGTACGTTTCATAAATTTCCAGTTATTTTGTGTTGTTAAATGTACGCAGGGTTTATGTATTTATCTCTTGACTTGTATGAGGTATAATGTTATTCTTTATATAGAACTAACGTTCGTAAATGGAAAAGAGGTGTAAACATGATACTTGAACTTAATTCTGCGTTATCAGACAAACTACGTATTCTATCTGCTGCTGCAAAATATGATGTTGCATGTACCTCAAGCGGTGTATCCAGAAAAAGCAAAAAAGGGGAACTTGGTGCAGCAGAGGCAGCAGGCATTTGCCATTCTTTTGCTGCCGATGGAAGATGTGTTTCACTTCTGAAGATTTTATTTACTAATGAATGTATATTTAATTGTAAATATTGTATTAACCGTTGTAGTAATGATGTGCCAAGGACATCTTTTACACCAGATGAAATATGCCAGCTTACAATGGAGTTTTACAGAAGGAACTATATAGAAGGGCTGTTTTTGAGTTCTGGTGTTATGCAGTCACCAGATTATACAATGGAATTAATATGTGAAACACTTAGAAAACTCAGGATTGAATATAAGTTTAACGGGTATGTGCACTGTAAGGCAATTCCAGGGGCTTCGCCAGGGCTTGTGGAGATGGCAGGATGGTATGCGGACAGGATGAGCGTTAATCTTGAGCTTCCTACAGAAGCAGGTTTAAGGGAGCTTGCCCCTAATAAAACAAGAAAAAATATTTTAACGCCTATGAGGCAGATACAGGCTGGAATGGCAGAGAGCAGGGCAGTCCTTGGAATGAAGGGAGGAAACCAGAGCTCATACTGGTATACACAAAAACGTATGGGCAGAAGCCTTCCAGGAAGTAATGAAAGCCTTGAATCTGCTGCCAGATATACAAGCAGCAATATTACAGTGGAAAATAAAGATAATAATATAAATGAAAACAGCATTACAGACGTTTCCATAAAAACCAAGGGCAATGTACTGGCACAATGGAACAGGAATGACACCAGCAGGGGATTTGTGCCAGCAGGGCAGAGCACGCAGATTATTATAGGTGCTACAGGTGAAAGTGATTACCAGATATTATCTGTAACAGAAGCGTTGTACCAGAAATTTGATTTAAAAAGGGTCTTTTATTCAGCTTTTGTTAATGTCAATAATGACAGTTCACTTGTTGTTAATGGCGGACAGCCACCGCTCCACAGGGAGCACAGGCTTTACCAGGCAGACTGGCTTCTGAGGTATTATGGGTTTGCTGCTGGTGAGATATTATCTGAAAACAGGCCATTTTTTAATACTTACCTTGACCCGAAATGTGACTGGGCACTTGGACATATGGAGTATTTTCCAGTAGAAATAAATACTGCACCATATAATACATTGCTGCGTGTCCCAGGAATAGGTATAAAATCTGCTGGCAGAATAGTAAATGCAAGGAAAACAGGCAGGCTGGATTTTAACTCATTAAAGAAAATGGGGGTTGTATTAAAAAGAGCTATATATTTTATTACATGTAATGGCAGGATGATGTATGATTTCCTGAAAGTAGAAGAGGATTATATAACACGTAACCTTGTTTCAGGTGAAACAGATATTGTAAAAGGGTTTGGGGACAATATTACTTATAAACAGCTTACATTATTTGATGATTTCCAGATTGGAAAAATATAAGAATGACTGTTTAGGGGGGATGGCAGAATGGAGAAACCTGTAAGGATTTACCAGTGTGAAAACTCACCTGATGGAATACTTAGTGCTGTATTTGAGGCAGGAGTATCAGGCTATGGGCATAACTATATAAAAATACAGCCATTAGCCACGGATTACATTTATAATATAGAACTTTTTTCAGAATATATAAAAGTAGAAACTTCTGGAAAGAAGGCAGAAAATGTTTTAAAGACAATAGAAAGCAGGATATCATATGAAGCATATTTTTTTGTAATGAGTGTACTGCTTTCAGAAGATGAGGACAGGGGCAACGTAATATACCAGTTTGTAACATATGGCTTTACTATTGGGCCGGGAGTTACAAAGGCATTACAATTAGAATGTGTTGCCAGGATATTTGAAATAAAAAGGAGAGTGCACAATGAAGCACACTTTTATAAAGAGTTTATAAGATTTCATGAGGTAAAAAAAGACCCTCCAGTACTTATGGCTGGAATAGAGCCAAAGAACAGGATATTAACTTTAGTTACAGCCCATTTTGAAGACAGGTTTAATGCGGAATATTTTATTATATATGATAAAAGCCATAAGGAAGCTTCATTCCATAGTGCAGATGGAAACTGTATGATAAGGATTTTAACACAGGAAGAGGAAAACCGGCTTGACAGTTTGCTTGATATTGATGGGAAATATCCAGATTTGTGGAAGGTATTCTTTGAAGCTATTGCTGTAGAAGAACGGAAAAATTATAAACTCCAGCGGGGCAACCTTGCTTTACATTACAGAAAATATATGACCGAATTTATGGAAAATAATTGACAGTTTATGCTTTAAAGGGTAACATATATGACAGTATTTGCCAGGGAATGTTTTAAAACATGTTCCCGTAATATTTATATTTAAGATGGGGATTTTTATGGAAAGCAAAATTAACATAAAATGGATTTTAAGGCATATTGCTGTCTGGATTCCAGCAGTCTGCATTATGGTTATAATATTTTATTTTTCTTCAATGGTGGCAGATGATTCTTCTGATACAAGTATGCCAATAGCAGAACTTGTAATACGGAAAATAGAACAGTTTATGGATATCACAATTGATGCCAATTCTGAAAGTTATGGACTGGTACACCATTGTGTGCGCAAGGCAGGCCATTTTCTGGAGTATACGGCACTTGGATGTACACTTGTGCTTCCATTTGCTTTTATATGTCCAGAGAATTTTTACAGGCTCAGGATACTGTTATATAGTGAAATATTTGCAGCATTTTATGCGTGTACTGATGAGTTCCACCAGCTTTTTGTAGAAGGCAGGGATGGAAATTTTATAGATGTAGGCATTGACAGCCTTGGAGCATTTACTGGAATATGTGCAGGTTTTATATTCTGGTGGATTGGCAAAAAAGTTGTGGGAATTGTAAATAAAAATTAATAAAGCATATGGGTTATCTGTACCTGGGCGCTGGCTGGTACAGATTATATGCCAGGCTTTGGATTGTAAAGGCAGCGCAGAAATGAGGTTTATTATGGTTAATGATAAGAAAGTGTTATATAGTGGCATGCAGGCAACAGGAAACCTTACTATAGGGAATTATCTTGGGGCGCTTAAAAACTGGATTACGCTTAATGAAGAATATGAGTGTTTTTTTGGCGTTATGGATTTACATTCCATTACTATACGCCAGCAGCCTGCTGATTTCAGGAAGCGTGCCAGGAACTTGCTTGCACTTTATATCGCAGCAGGGATTGACCCTGTTAAAAATTGCATTTATTACCAGTCACATGTTTCTGCACATGCAGAACTTGGATGGATTCTTGGCTGTTTTACTTATATGGGTGAACTTAGCCGTATGACACAGTTTAAAGATAAGGCGGCTAAACATTCTGACAATATTAATGCAGGGCTTTTTACATACCCTGTACTTATGGCAGCGGATATACTTTTATACCAGACAGATTATGTGCCAGTTGGGAAAGACCAGCAGCAGCATCTTGAAATAACACGTGACATTGCACAGAGGTTTAATTCAATTTATGGTGATGTGTTTACAATACCAGAAGGATATTATGGAAAAAGGGGAGCTAAGGTTATGAGCCTGCAAGACCCATCTAAGAAGATGTCTAAGTCTGATGAAAACCCTAATGGCAGTATTTACCTTATGGATGATGCAGATACAGTTTTGCGTAAATGCAAAAGGGCTGTTACTGATTCAGATAGTGAGATACGTTATTCAGAGGACAAGCCAGGAGTAAGCAACCTTCTTGAAATTTACTCTGCATGTACAGGCAAATCCATAGAAGAGTCAGAAAAAGAATTTGATGGCAAGGGGTATGGTGAGTTTAAGCCTGCTGTAGCTGAAGCAGTTAATTCTGTTTTGGAGCCTATGCATAAGGAACATGAGCGCATTTTAAAGGATAAATCTTATCTTGATGGCATTATTAAAGAAAATAATGAAAAGGCAAGGTATTTTGCTAATAAGACACTACGTAAAGTACGTAAAAAAGTTGGCTTTACAGATATTCCACACTAGCAGAAAGGAGCATTTGCAATGGCTGGTTCATCTTTTGGAAATATTTTTAAAATGTCTACATGGGGAGAATCACATGGAAAGGGCATAGGTGTTGTTGTAGACGGCTGTCCCGCAGGGCTTGCCCTTGATGAAGCACGTATACAGGCATATCTTGACAGAAGAAAGCCAGGACAGACTAAATATTCCACACCAAGGAAAGAGGAAGATACAGTAGAAGTACTTTCTGGTGTATTTGAGGGAAAGACAACAGGGACGCCAATATCAATGGTTGTATATAATAAGACACAGCGTTCTAAAGATTATTCTGCTATTGCAGAGTGTTACAGGCCAGGACATGCTGATTATACATTTGACCAGAAATATGGTTTCAGGGATTACAGAGGCGGCGGACGTTCTTCTGGACGTGAAACTATTGGAAGGGTTGCTGCAGGCGCAGTTGCAGAAGAAATCCTTAAGGAACTGGGAATTAGCATGTATGCATATACTAAGGCAATATGTGGCATAACTATAAATGAAAGCCAGGCACTACGTGAAAATATTATGAAAAGCCCTCTTTTTATGCCAGACCTTGAAGCATCAGAAAGAGCAGAGGAGGCACTTTTAAAAAGAATGCGGGGGCAGGATTCTGCTGGAGGCATAATAGAATGTATCGTAACAGGGATGCCAGCTGGCATAGGTGAACCTGTTTTTGAAAAGCTGGATGCTAATATTGCCAAGGCTGTGATGTCAATTGGTGCAGTTAAAGGTGTTGAAATTGGTTCCGGGTTTGCAGCAGCATGTTCTTCAGGCTCTGCTAATAATGACAGTTTCTATAATGATGCAGGCAGGGGCATTATAAAAAGGACAAATAGTGCAGGAGGCATACTTGGGGGAATAAGTGATGGAAGTGATATTATTGTAAGGGCAGCTATAAAGCCTACACCTTCAATATCAAGCCTGCAGCATACTGTTAATAAAGCAGGTGAAAATACAGATATAGAAATTAAGGGACGCCATGACCCTGTTATTGTGCCAAGGGCTGTTGTAGTAGTTGAAACAATGGTTGCGGCAGTTATTCTTGATATGCTTATGGTATCAATGACATCAAGGATGGATTTGATAAAGAAATTTTTTGGATTGTAACAAAAAAACTGTTTTATTCATATAATAATACCAGCACAGTATTTTGAAAATTTATAATTATGTATATATACCTTGTAAAATTCTGTGCTATATGTACTTTTATTTTATATAAACTATAGAAAAGAGGCCAGTTATGAGGTATTATCATTATGGAAATAAAAACAGTATGTTTACAGAAGGCAGGGAATTAAAAGCATCAGGCAATATTTACGCAGCAAAGGATAGACAAGGGGAGTCATATAATAGCCGTCTGCCTAAAGACAGTACCCTTGTTATAGAAGATGATACAGTTTATGAAATAGATGAGGAATGTTTAAGATGCAGAAAATAACCTGCAGGTTTTAAGTAAATAAACCGGGCCGGCACAAGCGGGGTTTTTACCGCCAGCGCCAGCCCTTTTAAGTTTGTGGGGGTTTTGCCCCATAAATTCCTTAATCCTTATGCACCATTTAAATTGCGCATAGACAGGAATTAGCAGCAGAAGCTGTTGCCACCGCCACAGCAGCAGAGAAGCAATAAAATCCAAATTATTGAACCACATCCGGATTCACCACCGCATCCTCCGCCGAAGCCAAATCCGCTGCCACCGCCACAGCAGCTGCAAAGAAGGAGCAGGATAATTATCCAGCTACATCCGTTATCACCTGAACTGCATCCACCACAATTTGTTGCTGCTAAATCACTCATAAAATCCTCCAATCTGCCGTTCATGCGGCAGTTAAATTTATTTACAGTCTTATAATATGCGGTACTGCTTGGACAGTTTACTAAAAAATAAAAATAATTTTTAGATTGATATATATTGCATATTCCGTTACAATTAAATATGTACATAAACCAGTGCTGGAAGCACTGCTATGTTACTTTTAATAAAGATGAATGGAGGCAGGTTATCTACAATGAATATAAATAAGCAGGGTTTTATAAAAGCCATTTACAGCATTTTATTATGTGTCTGCCTTACAGGGTGTGCTTCGCATTCTGGCAGTGAAGATGTACAAATCCCTGAAAACAGCCCTGGCATGGAAGAAGAAAATACTAGAATGGGATATGATGAAGCTATAGAGGCAGCGGCAAAATATATGGAAAATATGACTATAGAAGAAAAAGCCGGGCAGCTTTTTATAGTAAACCTTGAACTGCTTGACCAGAGAAATGGTAATTATTATGAGTGGAAGAAGTGCACAAAGGCAATGAAGAAGGCAATTAATAAATACCACATTGGAGGGGTCATATTATTTTCAAGGAATATAGCTGGCAGGAAGCAGACACAGAGACTAATAAGCCATCTGAATGAAAGCAGCCCTGTCCCACTTTTTGTAACAGTAGATGAGGAAGGAGGGGATGTTGCCAGAATAGCTAATAATGGGAAAATGGGAACAACTGTATTTCCAACTATGGAAGAAATAGGAAATACAAAAGATGCCTCATATGTATATGATATGGGTGAAACTATAGGTTCAGAAATAAAAAAATTAGGATTTAATGTTGATTTTGCGCCAGTCGCAGATGTAAAAACAAGTGAGTTAAACATTGAGATAGGCTCAAGGTCTTTTGGTGGCGAGCCTGATAAAGTAGCAGATTTTGTATCAGCTTTTGTGGAGGGTATGCAGTCACAGAATGTAAGCTCTACTTTAAAACATTTTCCTGGGCAAGGTTCATCAAACGGTGATACACATATAGAAAGCGTAAATATAGACAGCAGCATAACAGGGCTTAGGAAAAATGATTTTGTGCCATTTGAGGCTGGGATAGATGCGGGTGCTGATTTTATAATGGTATCACATATATCTGTAAGCAAAGTTACAGAAACATCACAGCCAGCCAGCATGTCAGGCTTAATAATGGATACAATACTTCGTGGCGAGCTTGGCTTCCAGGGGATTATTATTACAGATGCAATGGATATGGCATCAATAACAAGCAACTATACATCAGCAGAAGCTGCATATGGGGCAATAAATGGCGGGGCTGATATAGTGCTTATGCCGCTTGACCTTGAAATGGCATACAATGAAATAGTTAATAAGATAAAATTTGGGAAAATATCTGAAGAAAGGCTTGACGCTTCAGTATTAAGAATACTGGCGGTGAAATACATGCGTGGCATAATGGAAGTGGAGGAATAATTTTTGAAACGGACGTGCCCTTTTGTAAAGAACACTTGCGCTTTTTATAGAAATTGATATAATGTATTTTAGTATATATCTGGAGGAAATAATGGATAAAATAGTAAAGTATAGCAATGGACATTATGGTAATGTGCCTGGCAATGATACAGGGCTTGGCGAAGAATGCGGCGTATTTGGGATGTATGATTTAGATGGTGCAGATGTAGCATCTGCTATATATTATGGTCTTTTCTCATTACAGCACAGGGGGCAGGAAAGCTGTGGCATTGCAGTAAGCCGTACAGACGGTCCTAAACGTAATTCGTGTGTATGTAAGGGCATGGGGCTGGTGAATGAAGTAATTAATGCAGAAGCGCTTGAAAAGATGCATGGTGATATTGGTGTAGGTCATGTGCGTTATTCAACTGCTGGTGCAAGCGTTTCAGAGAATACACAGCCGCTGGTACTTAATTATATAAAAGGGACTCTTATAGTTGCGCATAATGGCAATCTGGTCAATGCAGTTGAATTAAGGAATGACCTTGAGTCAAAAGGGGCTATTTTCCAGACAAACATTGATTCAGAGGTTATAGCATATTTAATTGCACGTGAAAGACTTAAATCAGGCACTGCAGAAAATGCAGTAAAGAAGGCTATGGAAAAAATCAAAGGTGCTTATTCGCTTGTAGTTGCAAGCCCGCGCAAACTTATAGGTGCGAGAGACCCATTTGGTTTCAGGCCGCTTTGCATTGGCAAACGGGACAATGCATATATACTTGCATCAGAGTCATGTGCACTTGATACAATAGGTGCAGAGTTTGTCCGTGATGTAGAGCCAGGGGAAATTGTAGCAATTACAGCAGATGGCATTAAATCAGATATGAGCATGGCAAATGGCAAAACGGCAAGATGTATATTTGAATATATTTATTTTGCAAGGCCAGACAGTTATATAGATGGCATATGTGTACATGAGTCAAGGCTGGTTGCTGGCAAAATCCTTGCACAGACATATCCTGCGGATGCAGATATTGTAGTGGGTGTGCCAGAATCAGGAAATGCTGCTGCAATGGGGTATTCCCTTGAGTCAGGAATACCATATGGGACAGCATTTGTAAAGAACAGCTATGTAGGGCGTACATTTATAAAGCCAAAACAGTCAGCACGTGAATCCAGTGTTATGGTTAAGCTTAATGCACTAAGGAATGTTGTAGATGGCAAAAGGGTTGTTATGATAGATGACTCAATAGTGCGTGGCACTACAAGTGCACGTATAGTCAAGATGTTAAAGGATGCCGGGGCAAAAGAAGTCCATGTGCGTATAAGTTCACCACCTTTCCTTTACCCATGTTATTTTGGTACAGATGTGCCTTCAAGTAACCAGCTTCTGGCATACAACCATACTGTTGATGAGATTTGCAAAATAATAGGTGCTGATTCACTTGGTTATCTTGATATAAACCGTCTTGGTGAACTGGCAGGAGGGAAGCTTGGGTACTGTGATGCATGTTTTTCAGGCAAATACCCTGTAGAACCACCGAAAGAGGATATACGTGGGGATTACGAACACTAAACCATTGTCTGTGTAATTGCGCTGTAGCACAGACTGGCTTTTTATATGTAAATACCAGCAGCGCAGAAATGAGGAAAAAGATGAGCAATAACAGATATACAAGCCCGCTTTCAGAGCGTTATGCAAGTAAAGAAATGCAATACATTTTTTCGCCAGATAAAAAGTTCAGGACGTGGAGAAAGCTCTGGATTGCACTTGCAGAAGCTGAAAATGAACTTGGCCTTAAAAATGAAAAAGGAGAGCCTGCCATTACAGCAGAACAGATTGAGGAATTAAAGTCACATGCAGAAGATATAAATTATGAAGTTGCAAAGGAGCGTGAAAAACTTGTGCGCCATGATGTAATGTCACATGTATATGCATATGGTGTACAGTGCCCAGGTGCAGCAGGCATTATACATCTTGGCGCTACATCATGCTACGTAGGCGATAACACAGATATTATAGTTATGTCAGAGGCGCTGCAGCTTGTACGTGTAAAACTTATAAATGTAATAGACAAACTTGCTGCTTTTGCTATGGAATACAAAGCCCTTCCAACGCTTGCATTTACACATTTCCAGCCAGCACAGCCTACAACTGTGGGGAAACGTGCAACCCTCTGGGTACAGGAATTTATGATGGATTTGGAAGATTTGGATTATGTAATTTCCACAATAAAGCTTTTAGGTTCTAAAGGCACAACTGGCACACAGGCAAGTTTTATGGAATTGTTTGACGGCGACGAAGAAAAAGTCCAGAAACTTGAAACAATAATTGCAGATAAAATGGGATTTAGCGGATGTTTCCCAGTATCAGGGCAGACATATTCACGCAAGCTTGATACACGTGTATTAAATGTACTTGCAGGAATTGCAGCAAGTGCACATAAGTTTGCATGTGATATACGCCTTTTGCAGCATCTTAAAGAAGTAGAAGAACCATTTGAAAAGAACCAGATAGGCTCTTCTGCAATGGCTTATAAACGTAATCCTATGAGATGTGAAAGAATTACGTCGCTTTCAAGATATGTTATGTCGGATGTTACCAATGCAATGTATACATCAGCATGCCAGTGGTTTGAACGTACACTTGATGACTCTGCCAATAAGCGTATAAGCATACCAGAAGGTTTCCTTGCAACAGATGGAATACTTGACCTGCTGGCAAATGTTGCAGATGGCATGGTAGTTTATGATAAAGTTATAGAAAAACATCTTATGGCAGAACTTCCATTTATGGCGACAGAAAATATAATGATGGATGCTGTAAAAGCAGGAGGCAACAGGCAGGAACTCCATGAGGAAATACGCAGGCTTTCTATGGAAGCAGGGGAAAATGTCAAGAAATATGGCAGGGAAAACAATCTTTTGCAGCTTATTGCAGAAAGTGATAAATTCCCAGCAGGTGAAGAGGAACTTAAGGGTGCATTGCAGCCTTCAAAGTATACAGGACGTGCTGCGTCACAGGTTGAAGAATATATAAATGAATTTGTAAAACCTGTGCTTGATGCTAATAAAGATATTCTTGGAATAAAAGCAGAGATAACAGTATAACAGGCGGAAAGAAACTATATAATAGGAACAAGCCCTGTGCCAGTAAAATATAAGAAACTGGTATTCAGGCAGATTGGGGGCATTATGGCAAGTAAAAGAATTTTAACAACCAAAGCCAGAGTTGATATGGTGACATCTGAAGATGTTTATACAACAGATAACCAGCTTATTATCCCTAAAGGAACTGTCCTTACAGAAGATATAATAGCAGCATTAAAAGACCACTCAGTATTTGCAATCAGGGTGGATACAGGCGGTGATGGGGGTACTCCTGTACTTTTGGATGAACAGGGGCAAGAAACAATGGCAGAGGGTACAAGCGGTGAAGACCTTGCCACAGAGCCTGGTATATTAGAAATTCCTGAAGATGATGGAATTCCAAACACTAGTGAAACTAAGGAATTCAGGGAGTTTGAGTCTTCATTTATGGAAAGTGTTGACGACCTTAAAAATGTATTTAACAGTGTTGTAATGAAGAACGAGGAAATTGATACAAGCCTTCTGCTTTCAGATGTAAAACAAGTAGTATCAAAGGGCAGGAACAGCTTTCATATACTTGATATGCTGCATTGTATGAGAGGGTATGATGATGTTACTTATGTGCATTGCATGAATGTGGCATTATTAAGTAACATGATAGGAAGGACTGTGTACCCTGAAATATCCCATGAAGAGCTGGAAGTTCTTACATTGTCAGGACTTTTATGTGATATAGGAAAAATACTTGTACCGGAAGAGGTTATTAATAAATCTGGCAGGCTTACACTCCCTGAGTATAATATTGCAAAGACACATGTATTCCATGGCAACAATATTTTGAAAGGGCTTAACCTTGACCCACGCATTGCAGAAGTTGCTATGCGTCACCATGAAAGATGTGATGGAAGTGGTTATCCTGGCGGTTTCAGGGGAGACCAGATAGAGGAATTTGCAAGGATTGTAGCTATAGCAGATACATATGATGCAATGACAACTGACAGGCCTTACCGCCCGGCAATCTGCCCGTTTGAGGTTATACATATGTTTGAAAGGGATGGCCTTGTAAAATATGATGTAAAATTCCTGCTACAATTCCTTGAAAAAGCAGCACATGCATATGTAAATACTAAAGTAAAACTGTCAACTGGTGAAACAGGCAGGGTTATTATGATTAATAGGAAAGAACTTTCTAAGCCTGTAGTAAAAGTTGGCAACAAATACTATGATTTATCAACGGAAACGTCTATACGCATCAAGAGCATAATAATATAATACTTGCCAAGGTGCAAAGGATTGTTAATATAAAATTTGCCACAAAAACGGCAGAATGGAGGAATATTATGGTAACAGCTATTGTTGGAGCTAACTGGGGAGATGAAGGCAAAGGTAAGATTACTGACCTGCTTGCAAAGGAATCAGATATTATTGTCCGTTTCCAGGGTGGAAGCAATGCAGGGCATACAATAATTAATGATTATGGTAAATTTGCTTTACATCTTCTCCCATCAGGCGTTTTTTATAACCATACAGTCAATGTAATAGGTAATGGCGTAGCATTAAATATCCCATATCTTTTTAATGAAATAGAAGGACTGGCAAAAAGGGGAGTGCCGGTGCCTAAGCTGATTGTATCTGACAGGGCACAGGTAGTTATGCCATACCATATAGCATTTGATGAGTATGAGGAGGAGCGCCTTGGAAAACAGTCATTTGGCTCTACCAAATCAGGTATTGCTCCATTTTATTCAGATAAATATGCCAAGACAGGCATACAGGTTTCAGAACTTTTCCTTGATGATGAGACATTAAAAGAAAAGATTTCAAGAATTTGTGCACAAAAAAATGTACTGTTAAAGCATCTTTATAACAAGCCAGAAATTAATGAGGAAGAACTTCTGGAAACACTGCATAGTTACCGTGATATAGTTGCACCTTATGTATGTGATGTTTCTGCTTTCTTAAGGAAGGCACTTGGAGAAGGGAAGAATATACTGCTTGAAGGGCAGCTTGGTTCGCTGAAAGACCCTGACCACGGAATATACCCTATGGTTACTTCATCTTCTACACTTGCTGCATATGGTGCAGTTGGTGCAGGAATACCTCCATATGAGATAAAAAGGATTGTTACAGTAGTAAAAGCATATTCAAGTGCAGTTGGTGCAGGTGAGTTTGTAAGTGAAATACTTGATGAAGAGGAAGCAGACAAACTCAGGAAACATGGCGGTGATGGCGGCGAATATGGCGCAACAACAGGCCGCCCAAGGCGTATGGGATGGTTTGATGCAGTTGCAACACGTTATGGATGCCAGATGCAGGGCGCTACAGAAGTAGTGCTTACAGTTCTTGACTGCCTTGGCTACCTTAAAGAAATACCTGTATGTACAGGTTATGAGATTGATGGGGAAGTAGTGGCAGATTTCCCAGTGACAGCAAAACTTGCCAAGGCAAAACCTGTATATGAGGTGCTGCCTGGATGGGAAACTGATATATGTGGTATAACTGAATATGAAAAACTTCCAGAAAACTGCCGCAGATATGTTGAGTTTATTGAAAAACAGATTGGCGTCCCTGTTAAAATGGTATCAAACGGGCCAAAAAGGACAGATATAATATACCGCAAGTAAAATTCCATACCAGGGCATTGCCTTGCGGATAATATAAATCCGCTTTGACGGAATGGGGCATTATATGAATTATGGCGAACAGCAGATTAGAAGAAAAATCAAAATCCTTGCATCACCAAAAAGCAAAATTATAAACAGGGTTAAACTATACAGTATTGTATGTTTTATTATTGTGCTGTCTGTTTTACTGCTGGTTATTGCTTTTTGTGCCGCAGGTTTGCTGCATGGGCTGGTTGACAGCGCACCTGTATTATCAGAAGACGGTCTTATGCCAAGCGGCTATGCAACTACAATTTATGATGCAGATGGCAATATAACACAGACACTTGTAGGCTCTGATGCTAACAGGATATATGTAGATATAGGGCAGATTCCTGAAGATGTACAAAATGCATTTATAGCAATTGAGGATGCAAGGTTTTATGAACATAAGGGAATTGATTTAAAAGGAATAATCAGGGCTGTATATACTGGTGTTATAAGCCGTGAAGGGCTGGAACAGGGCGCAAGCACTATTACACAGCAGCTTCTTAAAAACCAGGTTTTCGGGGGCGGAAATGAAACATCATTTTTTGCAAGGCTTACACGTAAAATACAGGAACAGTGCCTTGCAGTTGACCTTGAAAACAATATGGATAAAGACCAGATTTTAGAGTATTACCTTAATACAATAAACCTTGGCCAGAATACTTTAGGGGTTGAAGCAGCAAGCAAAAGGTATTTTGACAAATCTGTATCAGAGCTGGATATATCAGAAGCTGCTGTTATTGCCGGGATTACGCAGAACCCTTCAGAATACAATCCTATCACCCACCAGGAAAATAATGCTGCAAAACGCAAACTTGTGCTTAAAGCAATGCTTGAACAGAATTTTATTTCAGAAGATGAGTATGAGGATGCGCTTGGTGACGATGTTTATTCATATATAAAACAGGTCAATGAAAAGAAATCATCAGCTAAAATCCTTGTAAATTCTTATTATGTGGATGCTGTTATAGATAATGTGATAAAAGACCTTAAACAAGAACTTGGATATACTGAAACACAGGCATATAATGCAGTTTACAGAAGAGGACTTAAAATATATTCATGCCAGAAAAAGGAATTACAGGACATATGCGACAATGTTATAAATAATGACAGTTATTATCCCAAAGGGACAGTAAAATACCTTTCATATGCGTTATCTGTAAAAAGCCCTGATGGGGAAATCTCAGATTATACAGAAAAAGATATCAAGTCATTTTATTACAACAATAAGGGCAGAGAAATAAGCCTTTATTTTAAAAAGCAGAAAAGTGCAGGCAAGTATATAAAAGCTTTTAAAAAAAGTGTTTTAAATGGTAATAGTGAGGTTGTTGGTGAAAGCATTAATTTTATTAAACAGCCACAAGCATCGTTTGTACTTCTTGACCAGCATAACGGGCATGTACAGGCAATAACAGGGGGGAGGGGCAGGAAAACTGCAGACAGGACATTTAACAGGGCGGTTTCTTCTAAAAGGCAGCCTGGCTCAACATTTAAAATCCTTTCGACCTACCTGCCGGCACTTGACACATGTGGCATGACCCTTGCCACTGTTGAGGAAGATGCCCCTTATAAATATCCTGGAACAAACATTACAGTAAGGAACTGGGATGGCTCAGACTATAAAGGGTTTATTACACTGCGTGATGCAATTATCTGTTCTAACAATGTAGTAACAGTAAAAACATTTGAAAAAGTATCACCACAGACAGGATTTGACTATCTTATGAACCTGGGGTTTTCTACACTCGTAGATAAAAAACAGGCTGAGGATGGGAAAATATACACTGATATACAGCTGCCGACAGCACTTGGAGGGCTTACAGATGGTGTTACAAACCTTGAACTTACAACAGCTTATGCAAGCATAGCAAATGGAGGGGAATATATCGAACCAGTTTTTTATACAAAAATAATTGACCATGATGGCAATGTGCTGCTAAAAAAAGAACCTGCTACTAAAAGGGTTATGAAAGAATCTACAGCATGGCTGCTTACAGATGCAATGGAGGATGTAATATCAAATGGCACAGGCACAGCGGCGGAATTTGAAAAAATAGAAACCGCACAGGCTGGCAAAACAGGGACTACTTCTGATAATACAGACTATTGGTTTGAGGGATATACACCATATTATACTGCTGGCATCTGGACAGGTTATGATATAAATACACCACAGCATTCAGGTAATTTCCATAAAAGAATGTGGAAAGACATTATGGAAAAAATCCATAAAAAAATGAAGCTTGGAAAAAAGAGTTTTAAGAAACCAGACGGGATTGTTTCTTATGATATCTGTACTTCATCAGGGCTGCTTGCCAATACTGGCGTATGTGGTTCTGGATATGGAAATTCCCATGTACGCACTGAATACTTTGCAGGCGGTACGCAGCCCCATAAAAAATGCAACCTTCATATAAATTCTACAGAGACAGGCAGGTTAGAAGACATGCCTTAAGCATGTATAAAACTTGCATGTCCCTGCATCCATATTGTACCTTTAAAACGCCTGCCAGCCATTGGCTCGCCTGCAAGGTCTTTGCTGTTAATGCAGACATTTATTATAATATCATTGCAATTTAATAAAAGTTCATAAATATATTCATTGGTATAAGGGTTAACTGCTTTATTCCAGTTAATAATTATGCCAAGTATTGAATAATTATCTGACTCAGAACCATATGGTATAAAACTTGTTTCAACAATGCTGTATAAATCTTCAGTCCTTATACGCCTGCTGACACGTGCGCTTAAGTCTATATCATCAAGGGTAAGGCTGTCAATAGCCTCCTGGTTGCCAGTTTTTGCTTTTGCTATAAGCTGGCTGCGTATATGTGCCCGCAGGTTTTTCTTTTCCTGTAAGTCATTATCCTGGGCAATCCCAAGCAGTATGCAGCCTTCAAGTGACAGGCCTGACAGTGACAGCCTTGCCTTGCAAGGTGTGTTTTCAGGACAGTTTAAATGTATATAGTCAACTGCATTCTGCAAGTAAAAAATCATTGAGATGCCTAGCCGCAAATCATCACACATGCCAGTGAATGCGCTTGTATCTACTCTTTTATTGACAACAACATCTTCATTAGAAGTTACAAGTATGCTTTCACAGTATGGAAAATAATGTTCAAGATAAAAAAAACCTAATTTGTCATATTCCCCACGCAGTGTAATGCCTGTATGAGTGGCAAATTCTTTTGTTATTTCAGTATATATATTTTCACCATTGTGGCTGGCTTTCTTTGTAAGGTTTGGTTTATCCATAATAACGCCAATCAGTTTATCTAAGTCCTGGCGTGTGTTAATATTGCTAAAGCCGATGGCCCGTAAAAAACGATGCATTCCTACCTCCACTAATAAATATTACCGGATTTGCGCCAGTTAAATTTTAAAAAGCGCCTTGTATTCCATAATACTACGAGTAGTAGCAGTCTGCAAGTAAAAAATGGATAAATAGTGGTGTTTTGTTACTATTCGTTACTATTCACAGTCAATTAAATTCGAGGATTTTTGGCATGTTTTGTGTCAAAAATACGAGTTTTATGGCGCCATTTTGCATGATTTTCTGCAAAATGTGTGCATCAACAGCGCTGAAAGCGCTGCTGGTTGCTATGAACAGCGTAAGCTGTGAATAGTAACTACTATTCGTTACTATTCACAGCTACGCTGTTCATAGTAACGTGATGCATGTTTCAACATTATTGACTGCATATCCAGCTTTAGTCATGCTGGTTGCATCTGCAATACTGTGTGTAACATTAAATATTTCCGATATTTCAAAAGGTTCATGTACATATATTTTATCCCTTCCATGCAAAATTGTGATTTATAGTATGATAAAAATACGCTTTTTAAATTTATGCTTCCATGATACAATAATTCCATACAATATTCAAAAAAAGAGAAAAAATTATATTTTATGTCAATGGAATCTAAAACAAGACATAGGAAGGATATAAAACCAGCCTGTAAAAATTAGTTTATCAGACACCTTTGAAATTGAAGATACTTTGGCAGCAGATGATATTTAACAGAAATTTCTATAATATACAGGACATGGCATATCTATCCTTACAAACGGGAAAGGAAAAAAGATGAAACATCCCTTGTTCAAATATATCATTGCATTATTACTTTTTGGGCTTAATGGAATTGTAGCAGACAATATAACTCTCGAAAGCTATCAGATTGTGTTTCTTCGCACTCTGATTGGAAGTTTGTTTTTAGGCATACTGTTTTTTGCTACGAAACAGCCTATTACATTTTATAAACACAAAAAAAGCACTCTTTTCATTATCATATCTGGCATAGCTATGGGTGCTAGCTGGATATGTCTTTATGAGGCATACGCCCAGATTGGGGTAAGCGTTTCCTCGCTGCTATATTATTGCGGCCCGGTCATTGTAATGGTGCTTTCACCCATACTGTTCAATGAAAAACTGACAATGGTAAAAATAATTGGTTTTGCCAGCGTCTTATGTGGCATATTTCTGGTAAATGGACAAAATACAGACACATTAAATGTCCGGGGGATTTTCTGTGCTTCCCTGTCCGCTGTTTTCTATTCTGTCATGGTAATGTCAAATAAAAAGGCAAAGAACATAACAAACATGGAAAATTCCTTGATACAACTGATTATCAGTTTCCTTACTGTAGCAGTTTTTGCCGGAATAAAAAGCGGTTTTTTGTTTTCACTAAGCAAAAGCGGTTTGATATGGGTTATTGTCCTCGGCGTAGTGAATACAGGAATTGGCTGTTATTTTTACTTTACCTCCATTGGCAGTCTATCAGTACAGACTGTAGCTGTCTGCGGATACTTAGAACCTCTTTCGGCTGTTTTGTTTTCCGTTCTGCTGTTGCACGAAACTATGTATCCCCTGCAAGCAGCAGGTGCTGCTTTGATAATTGGCGGAGCTGTATTTGGAGAATGTTTTTGTCATAATTCAGATTCCACCATAAAGGAAAAGAGGTGTATCTAAATTAACTTGTTGTCTTAAAACGTGGATTAGCGTGGCAGATACGGATGAGCTTAAGTATTTGTCGTTTTTATATGAGCAGGAAATAGTAAAAAGCCAGGTTATTAGGGAGTTAGTTGAATTATAAGTTCTATTCACATCCAGTCCAGTTAGTATGGAATGGAAAAGCCGTGAATAATAATAAGTTACGTGTATGGGCAGAGTTTTAGTCCATTTTCATAAACACAAGATAATTTCCAGTTATCTTGTGTTTATGTAAAATGGACATGTGAAAGATACTAATCCCATAACTGTATTAAAAAGAATGGTGCAGGCAGAAAGTTCTTTATTTCAATAGTTAATAAGTGTTTATTTCAATTCCATAATCATCAAATTCTTCTTTATAAATATCTTCTTTTGATGAAGGCACAGTAATGCTTTCTAAATCATTTACCCCATCAAGCATGTCAAACTTAATTCCTGTTATTCCCTCTGGTAATTTTAATATCTTGATGCCAGTGTCATAAAAAGCCCTGTCACCAATTACTATTAATCCATCTGGCAATTCAAGGTTTTTAATAGCATTGCAGCCCCAGAAGGCTTCCTCATTAATAGTAGTTATACTTTGAGGAAGTTTAATATCTGTAAGATTTGTACAATTAGTAAACATACCCTGTCCAATAAAGGACAGCCCATCTTCCAGATTGCATTCTTTAAGGGCTTCACAATCTGAAAATATCTCTGTCCCCATACTTTCTACAGTTTTAGGTATAAAAATATATTCAAGGGAATAGCAGTTACTAAAAGCATGTTCCGAAATACTTGTTAAAGAGCCAGTGCCTTTGGCTTCTTTTAAATTAGAACAGCTGCCAAAAGCATCCTCCCCAATTTTCTTTACAGTATTGCCCAGATTAATAGTTTCCAATGTATCACATGAATAAAATGCATTGTCTTCAATTTCTGTTATATTAGAACCTGCTGTAAAATTTACAAGACTTAAATCAGACTCAAACGCACTGCTTATAATTTTTGTAACAGGGTAATCTTTATTTTCATAACTAATCTTATCTGGAATATCTATATTTTCTACATCTAAATCGCAGTGGCCTGCCACAGCAGCATTCTTGTCATTTATCTGGTAGCTTACACCACCAGCCTCCAGAAAGCCAGTATCTATGTTATATGTCACCTGCACAGTATCTGTGCTTTTATTATTATCTTCTTCTTTTGCGCATCCTGCAAAAAATACCATGCATAATACCAATAAATATATATAACAATATTTTCTTCCCATTTAATTTTCCCCGTTTCTGTATAATCTTGTTATTGCCTGTTTAAAGCACATCAGGAGAGAACCGTTTTAACAATCCTCTCCTGAATACAAAATCCTGATAAATTCAAAATATAATATTATCTTAATACTGCAAAATTATACCAAGTAGTTATTATTTTGCCTGTTCAGCCTTTGGCTGCGCAACTGTATGAAATTCTTTCCAAGCTGAAGCCCACTGTTTCTTAGTTTTATCACCAGAAATGCGGATCCATATCTTGTTGCCATCACTTAATTTCTTAAGAGTTGCATTCTTAGCAGCTTTAATAGTTTTGCTTCCGGTTACAACACCTTTATCATTTGGTGCAGGTGTTGTAGAACTTATAACATAGTCAATAGCATAGCCTGCTTTATTATCAATCACAAGCCCGCCATTAGCAACACCCTTTTTATCAGCAGTATATTTAACTTCAATAGAAGCCTCTGATACTGCTGAAGATGATACTTTAAACTTCATTGCACTCTTTGTTGAAGGGGATGTCGCACCACTCGCATCAATATCTGATGTAACTTCCTGTGGCTTCTGGATTGCTACACGTGTCCATTTAGAAGCAGCCTTTCCTTTGCCATCAGTTTTTGCTGCTACACGTACTTCTAATGTTGCGTTTTCAGGTAAAGTAATATCACTTTTTCCATCTTCAGTTTTAAATACTTGCGGTTTAAATAAATCACCAACAGGTACAGTCTTTCCAACAATTGCTGTATTGTCGGTAGTACCTGAAATGCTATCACCAACAGTACGTACTTCTACACCAGCTTTAACCTTTACTGTACCTTTTACATAATCTACATTAACTGCTGGTCCATTAGCCTGTTTTGGAATACTAAGTTTTGCCTGTTTACTAGGAAACTGTCCTATAGTTACTAATGTTGCATCTTTTCCGTTCTTTTTATCATCTGTTAAGTCTTTAATGGTTTTTATATTTTTTTTATCTGTTGTATCATATTCATTTCCTGGCACACACCAGTATTTTGTAGCTCCCTGGTACTGTAAAGTTTCGTTAATATAGAATTTCTTTTCACCCTTATTATCTTGAGAAAAATGTCCAAGTCCATATGCTTCAACATTTGTAGTAGCTGTACCATTAACTTTAAAAACTACTTCACCTGTACCAGAATTAAGTTCAGCTTTAAGTGTCTTTGGTGCAGCATCAATCTTAACAAAAACTGGTATCTCATCTTTATCAGTTTTAACTGCCAAATAAGCATCTTTTGTAACATTCATCTTTGATAAATCAACACATGCATCACTGCCCTCATATACATCCCATGCACTTACCTTGGCTTTGTCCTTATCTGCCCCTTTGGCTATTCCTACCATTATTTCCAAAGTATCATCGTCACTACTATTAACATCTAAGATTGTGTCACCGGAATAAGAAATATCACTTACCTGTATTGCTGCTGATGCATCAGAGCCAGCGCCCATCCATGCTGCTGCTGCGAGAGCTGCTAAAGCAGTTCCCTGTACCATTCTCTTAATCTTCATAATATATACCTCCTTGTAATTACTTTACATGTTTTACGTCCTTGTGTTAATCCATCCATCAGCCAGATACCTGGCATGGATAAAATACTTCTATATATGTATAATATAATAGAAATAGTATCCTTCAAAAAAAAGAGCTATACGGAATATAACTTAAGGGCTGGTTAAAATATAGATATTTGCAAAAAGATGGTATTTATGTGGAAGGCTAGATAAAATAAGGATTTGGCGTAGTTTGAAAATTAACTAAAATAAGCCGGAAATGACTGGGAAAAAGAGCGGTTAGCGACAATTAGTGACAAATATTATACCTGTATTTTGTTTATTTCTGTACGTAGTTCATCAATAGTCCTGTGTCCATAAACAGATTTTTCTATATCATTACCCAGACTGTGTCCCATTATCAAATGTTTAGATAATTCATCTACTTTGTATTTATCACATAGCCAGGAAAATGTATGGCGGCAGTCATGTGGTGTATGTTTCTTACCAGATAATGTTTTGTCAATTCCCAGTTGCTGTAACATGGGATAGAATTTTTTTGCCCGAAATGCAACAGCTTTAAATTTATTAGGATTAAAATTTAGAACATAGGCAAAGATGGAATTATGTATTGGTACAATTCTTCCTTTACCTGCGTTTGTTTTCACCCCACCTTTAAAATATTTTTCCTTATAGTTTATTTCTATTGTTTCAAAAGCCTTTATGCGGAAACCGCTATAAACCATAATAAGAATAAACTGTACTGTTTTGTTATCTTTGTTATTCCAGAGGATATCAAGTTCTTCTTGTGTAAATGGTTCGCCGCTTTCATCATCATCAGGTATGTTAATTTTGACAAACTCAGAATAATCTTTGTCTATTATATCATTTTCTTTTGCAAATTTGTACATTTGCCTGAAAAGTGTAACAATAAGCTCAAGGCTTGAATGTTTAAGAGGGCAATGGTCTAATACTCTTTGCAGGTCATATTTGCGAAGTTCTTTAAATTTTTTATTATGCAATACAGAACAGTTTTTAAATGCTGCTTTGGTTGAATCTATGGAAGACTGTGAATATTTTTTCTTTTTATTATCTATGTATTTATCTTTAAAGTATAATTCAAATAATTCATTAAATGTTATATTTTCATGAACCAGGTCATAAGGGTTTGAATTAAACTTCTGCAATGCATCAAATGCTTTATACCAGTCTTCGTAATATCCTATAGCCGGTTGTGAAACAGGAGAACCATTATTATGGAACCCTTTTGTGGAAGGGTATGCAGCAAATGGCCTGGAACGGTTACCGGAAAGTTTTTTAATACATCCGAATCCATTTGGAAGTTTTTTATATTTCCTGCGTTTTCTTGGTTTGTGTTTTTTTTGTTCTGAAGATAAAAAGCTGACGGGGCATCCGCAGTTCGGACAGGCATATGCTTTGTCAGATACTATGTGGCTACATTCGATACAATTTAGTAATGCCATAAAACACCATCCTTTCTGAAAATAGTAAAAAGAAATATTTTACAGCATCCTATTTTACCATAAGTTAAAGAAAAGATACAATAATGCCCAAAAGAAAGCCACGTCCGTTTCATGAATTTAGTTATCTTAAATGTAAATTATGGCTGCTCAAATAACTTTTATATTTGTGCATACTGCTGGTTTATGAAACAGATGTGACAGAAAGTAAAAGAATATAAAAGGTAACTATTTAGATACACTTTGGATATAATCAAAAATTTTTTAATGCTGATTATTTTCAATTTTTCCAAAATTTATTGAAAAACAGCTAGATATCTGTTATATAATGGTACTTTATCTATAATGATATTTTTTCTACGGTAAGCTGATTTTAATTCACTTATCATAGAGGACAGGCTATGAAAAAAGTAACCGTTACCGCATCAAATTGCAAATGTATTACGTCAATTAAATAAAAGTGTGGTGATTGATGGTGAAAGCAATTGATATAAATATGTAACGAAAAAAGAAACACATACATTAAGAAAAGGAATTATTATGTATACAAATTACCAGGAACTAATCAAAGATTTGTAAAAAAACAGATAAACAAATATAATATACGTGATGCAGAAAATCTTGCTGGATATATATTAGAAATATTAGGATATGACAAATTAAAAGGAGCAGTTCCGATAGTCAGCATTGCAAAGGAGTTTGAATTTACAGTATTTAAAGAAAAAAACATAAAAAACAGCATTTATAGATGCCAGAAAAGAAAAATCTAATGAACAGAACGATGATTTGTCAATAGAAACATCACCTAACAACAACGGTATAGAGCCAGAAAGTTTAAATAAAGAAATTACAACAAGTCCATAAAGGCAATAATCTTAAGTAATTAATTGAAACAGGGCGGTTGCAAACCCTTTGATAAGCATCAGTTGCCTCTTGCACAGCTAGTATTAAGGATTAAAACTATAATATGAAACGATAAATATTGAATTTTTTTATAAAATTTTCAAAAAAGTGCTAAATTTTTTTAAATTTAAGACGAAATACTTTACAAGAGTTATATGTAGTATAGATGAATTTTAAAATGCAGAATTAGCTCAGCAGGCTGGGATAGCCAGTTACTGCGAATGTACCAGTAGTAAGCCCGGTAATAACAGGGTCTGTTCTTACATAAGCAGTATAACTGCAAAATATATACATACAAAAAGAAATGTTTATATACAATTTATACAAGGTGCCGTACCACTTTGTAAAATTATGGTATACATTGTTGGATGTAATGGTATATATTTTAGTTATCTGGATTATGCAGGTTTCAGACAGTATTAATGAACCATTTTTTCAACTAACACTTTTTAATGTAAAAGTTTAGTGGCAGAGATGTCAAGTGGCATTGGCATCTGGAGCATATACCTTTTATCTGGTTCAGATATAAGTTTTGTTATTTATATACACCATAGGGCGTATTGTGCTTTTGCAAGTGAAAGGGCATCATTTGTATTAAAGCAACCAGACATTAAAGAATGGCAGATTAATGCAGAAAGCATAATAATATTTATATATATATTGTCTGATATTGAGGGAAAGGTGCAGAACAGTTATATGTCTATATATTATGTTTTGTGTATTGGTTTATGGTGTGGGCTTTGCCTGGTATTGCCGCATTCTGGTATCTGTGCTATAGAGGCAGGAAATTTTTAACCAGCCCTTAAGTTATATTCCGTATAACTCTTTTGGATGGAGGATATTATTTCTATTATGTAATACATATATAGAAGTATTAGAGGTATTTTATCCATGCCAGGTATCTGGCTGATGGATGGATTAACACAAGGACG
>CAJTXH010000024.1 GCA_910580005.1 uncultured Lachnospiraceae bacterium
GATGTAGTTTTACTTGATTTAATTATGCCTAAAATAGATGGTCTTGGCGTTATGGAAAAATTAAGGAATAATACAGGATACACACCTAAAATTATAGTAGTTTCGGCAGTAAGCCAGGAAAGTGTTACAGAGAATGCGTTTGAACTTGGTGCAGCATACTATATATTAAAACCCTTTGATACACGTATGGTAGTAAACAGAACGAGGGCAGTGGCACTTCATGACGAGAAAGACCACAAGGTTATAAATACAGTTTTTACAAACCAGCAGAATGCCAAAAAGAAGATGGGAAACCTTGAAGCAGATGTAACAAATATAATACATGAAATTGGCGTTCCGGCGCATATTAAAGGATACCAGTATTTAAGAGATGCAATAATTATGTCTGTAAATGATAACGAGATGCTAGGTTCAATAACAAAGCGTCTTTATCCAACTATTGCAAAGAACCATAAGACGACTTCAAGCCGTGTGGAAAGAGCTATAAGACATGCAATAGAAGTTGCATGGAGCCGTGGCAAAATGGATACAATAGAAGAACTGTTTGGATATACTGTTAATTCAGGTAAAGGAAAGCCCACAAATTCAGAATTTGTGGCTCTTATTGCGGATAAAATACGTTTAGAATATAAGATGAGGGCATAAGAAAACTAAATTGATAAAAAAGTCTTTTCAGTACAGGATATTTGGAGTATAATAGAAGCATGACCGGAATAGAAGGAGGTATTTTTGATGAAAAAAATATTATTTGTGGCATCAGAGAGTGTTCCGTTTATTAAAACAGGAGGACTTGCTGATGTAGCAGGCTCTTTACCCAAATATTTTGATAAAAAAGAGTTTGATGTAAGGGTTATGATTCCAAAGTATGCATGTATTCCAGAAGAGTGGAAACAGAAGATGCAGTATAATACGCATTTTTATATCGACCTTGCATGGCGTAAGCAGTATGTAGGAATTCTTGAAACAGAGTATGAAGGCATTAAATTTTATTTTGTTGATAATGAATTCTATTTTGCAGGAGATAAGCCTTATGGATATATCCATGAAGATATTGAGAAGTTTGCATTTTTCTGCAAAGCATCATTATCTGCACTGCCAAGCCTTGGCTTCAGGCCAGACATTATACATTGCCATGACTGGCAGACTGGGCTTATACCTGTATACCTTCATGATATGTTTATGGAAAATGACTTTTATCATGGAATTAAGACAATTATGACTATACATAACCTTAAATTCCAGGGTATATGGGATTTGAAAAAGGTTAAGGACATTACCGGGCTGAACCAGTCGTTTTTTGCAGCAGATAAACTTGAGGCATATGGCGATGCAAACTACCTTAAAGGCGGCATAGTTTATGCAGACCTGGTAACTACAGTTAGTGAATCATATGCAGAAGAAATTAAGATGCCATTCTATGGTGAGAAACTTGATGGTCTTATGCGTGCCCGCAGCAACTGCCTGTCTGGCATTGTAAATGGACTTGACTATGATGAGTGGAATCCTGAAACAGATAACTTTATATATACTAATTATAACGCAAAGAATTTCCGCAGGGAAAAGGTTAAAAATAAGAGAGGCCTGCAAAAAGAACTTGGGCTTGCACAGGATGACAGGAAGTTTATGATAGGTATTGTATCAAGGCTTACTGACCAGAAAGGGCTTGACCTTGTTGACTATGTTATAGAAGAAATCTGTGCAGAGGATGTACAGCTTGTAGTCCTTGGCACAGGTGAAGAAAAATATGAGCATTTGTTCAGGCATTTTGAATGGAAGTATCATGACAGGGTATCTGCAAATATTTATTATTCCAATGAACGTTCACATAAGATATATGCAGCATGTGATGCATTCCTTATGCCTTCGCTCTTTGAGCCATGCGGCTTAAGCCAGCTTATGAGCTTAAGGTATGGCACAATTCCTATTGTAAGGGAAACAGGCGGGCTTAAAGATACAGTAGAGCCGTATAACGAGTATGAAGGGACAGGAACAGGTTTTTCATTTGCCAATTATAACGCACATGAGATGCTTAATACTATAAATTATGCAAAAGATGTCTATTATAACAGGAAACGTGAATGGAATAAAATAATAGACAGGGCTATGGCAGTTGATTTCTCATGGAATAATTCAGCCATAAAATATGCTGATTTGTACAGAGGAATGTAAAATTACCTGTCCTGTAACAAAAGCCATGCAGAGCTTAATATGCCTGCATGGTTTTTTGAATTAATGTAAAATGGTATTTAATTATCAGACCTGGTTTTTTAGCCACTGTAAGCACAGGAGGGTTTTATATGCGTTTAGATAAATACTTGGCAGAAATGTCATATGGGACAAGAAATGAAGTTAAGAAAATAATCCGTTCAGGAGATGTAACAGTTAATGGTGTACAGACACTAAAGCCAGAAACCAGAGTTGATGAACTGTCTGATATAGTATATATTAGGAATGAAAGGGTTTCCTACAGCCAGTTTGTGTATTATATGCTTAATAAGCCGGCCGGCTGTGTTTCAGCAACAAAAGATAATATACACAAGACAGTTATAGATTTGTTAAAAGATAATATGGGAAATAATACCAGAGATGATATCTTCCCTGCTGGCCGGCTTGATATAGATGTAGAAGGGCTTGTCCTGCTTACAAACGATGGTGCACTTGCACATATGCTGCTGTCGCCACACAGGCATGTTGACAAAGCATATTACATTGTTGCAGACGGAATTATTACAGAGGATGGCATAAAAAAGCTTGCAGAGGGCATTGATATAGGTGATGATGCATTAACACTTCCAGCACAGGCAGAAAATATAAAACTTTGCAGGTTTGGGGAACTTAGCAGACATATACAGGGTGTTATAAAAAACAAAAATGATGAAAACCTCTTGCAAATAACAGAGGACAGAGTATATACATCAATGGAACTTGTGATTCATGAAGGAAGATACCACCAGGTCAAAAGGATGATTGAGGCGGCCGGGAGCAAAGTATTATATTTAAAAAGAATGCGCATGGGGACATTATTACTGGATGAAACACTGCTTCCCGGGGAGTGTAGGGAATTGTCAGTAGAAGAGGTACACCAGTTAGAAAATATATCCAGTTAATGGGATAAAGAATATTAGTTACTATTCACGGCTATGCTGTTCATAGTAACGGATATTATTCCAGCTTAAAAAAAGGAAAAATTTTATTCTTGACAAATAGCAATTATACATATAAACTAATGTGTGGGATAATTTTATTACCGTTTTGCTGGAATAGCTCAGCTGGCAGAGCACTTCACTCGTAATGAAGGGGCCGTGGGTTCAAATCCCATTTCCAGCTTAAAAGCAGAAGAAAATATTTATAATATTAATTACAATAATCTTGTGTTCCGCCAAATTATAAATTCTAGTTCTAATTTAATCATAGCAATAACAACATTAAAAATAATTCCTATACCTGTCATGCTGCCATTTCTTATGGCATTATCAAAATATCCTAATATAGCATATCCTGGGGGCATAACCAGAAACAATAATACCAAGGTAAGAATTTACTTTACAACATGGAACTTATTGTGTATATTAGTTATAGGACTGGAACGTTAAAAATTGCGTTTAACATCTGGACATTATAGATTATTTCTATTAATTCTATTTAATTTTCACGAGATTATACAATTCCTGTCATTGCATAAGCAACAGCAACAACAATAGTAGTATAGCTATGGTTAATATACATTAATAAAGAAAGAGGTTAATTATGTCAGAATTTGAGAAAATGTCACTTGTGGAATTGCGTATTGCAGGGAGAAATTTAGGTTTAAAAAATGTAACTACATATAAGAAGCAAGAACTTCTTGAAAAGATTCTTGAACTGGAGGAAAGTAATAAAGGCGGCAATGCTACAGAAAATGCTGTAAATACATCTATAAGCAGCCAGCCAGCTAAAAAAGCATCTAAGGACAACAGGGCAGAAGGTGAAGATGAAAAAAACAGAAGGCCTGAGCGTGCCAGGACTGCAACCAGAGGCAATAACAGCTATAACAATAATAACAACATTAATTTTAATAACAATGGCAATAATAATACAGCTAATAACAATTATAGTAACAGAAATGACCAGAACAATACACAGCCCAGTGATATGGAACAGCTTGACAGTGGGGAAATCCGTGAAGGCATACTTGAGGTTATGCAGGAGGGTTATGGCTTTATAAGGTGTGATAATTATCTTCCTGGTGATGAAGATGTATATGTTTCGCCTGCGCTTATCAGGAAATACCATTTACGTACAGGGGATATTCTTAAAGGCAATGTAAGGGTACGCAACCAGAATGAAAAGTTTGGTGCTCTTTTATATATCCGTACCGTTAATGGAGTCAATCCTGACAGGATTATACGCCGTGTTAAGTTTGAACAGCTTACGCCTGTATTTCCAAATGAAAGGATAAGGCTTGAGATGCAGGGTGGTCCTGTTTCAATGCGTATGATGGATTTGATTTCGCCTATTGGCAAGGGCCAGCGCGGCATGATTGTTTCACAGCCCAAAACAGGTAAAACTACATTATTAAAGCAGGTTGCAAAGGCTGTTAAAACCAACCATCCTAAAATGCACCTTATTGTGCTGCTTATTGACGAGAGACCAGAAGAGGTTACAGATATAAAAGAGTCTATTATGGGGCACAATGTAGATGTAATATATTCAACGTTTGATGAACTTCCAGAAAACCATAAAAGAGTATCAGAAATGGTTATTGAAAGGGCAAAGCGCCTTGTTGAGCATGGTGAAGATGTTATGATACTGCTTGACAGCATTACAAGGCTTGCAAGGGCATATAACCTTACTGTACAGCCTAGTGGGCGTACATTATCAGGCGGGCTTGACCCTGCTGCCCTGCATATGCCAAAAAGGTTTTTTGGTGCAGCAAGAAATATGCGGGAGGGTGGAAGCCTTACAATACTTGCAACAGCACTTGTTGATACTGGCAGCAAAATGGATGATGTAGTATTTGAAGAATTCAAGGGTACAGGGAATATGGAGATTGTACTTGACAGGAAACTTTCTGAAAAACGTGTATTTCCTGCTATTGATTTGCCAAAGTCAAGTACAAGGCGTGATGACCTGCTTCTTTCACAAGATGAGATAGAAGCTAATTTCCTTATAAGGAAAGCATTTAACAGCAGTAAGGCTGATGAAGCGGTTGAGCGTATTATTGATACTTTTAGAAGGACAAAAAGTAATATGGAATTTATGCAGACAATAAAGAGGGTAAAAATTGTGTAATAGTCCAGACTTACATAAAATGCATACATAACAAGTGCTTACAAGTGCTGTTTGTTACTATGGACAGCATAACTGTGAATAGTAACAATTTATGAAACGGACGTGGAATTTTAATAGAAAGATATTGCATTAGAATATTTTGTATGTTATACTTAAGAAGTTGTGTTTAAAAATTCACCAGGTAAGTTTACAGCTTTTTAAGCATAGGCTGGCTTATTTGTTTTGGCAGGTGTATATCTGCCAGAAAGTTAATTATATGTTGTCCATAGTACTTAAGGACATGTTGTACTACGGGGCAGCAGAACGGAGGTTATAATAATGAAAGAAGGAATTCATCCAGAATATTACCAGGCAAAGGTTGTATGCAACTGTGGCAATGAATTTGTAACAGGTTCAACTAAGGAAGAGATACATGTGGAAATCTGCTCAAAATGTCATTCTTTTTACACAGGCCAGCAGAAAACTGTTAAAGCACGTGGTGCGATTGACAAATTCAATCGTAAATACGGTATCCAGGCATAAAATATACTGGCATTGCCAATGGCTGCAGCACCCGTCAGGCGGATGTTGTGGCCATTTTTACCTTGTTATTATAACTATTACTATTTGATTGAATGGAGGAATGCTATGAAGTCATCGGGAATTGGAGGCCAGGCTGTATTAGAAGGTGTAATGATGAGATATAAGTCAGATTATGCTGTTGCAACCAGAAAGCCTGATGGTGGTATTAATGTTATTCATGGCAAATGTAAAAGCATATCTGAAAAGTCAGTTTTCTTCAGGCTGCCAGTAATAAGGGGTATAGTAACTTTTGTTGAGTCATTAATGTTAGGAATAAGAACACTTACATATTCCGCTGATTTTTTTGAAGAGGAGGAAAGTAAAGAAAGTGAAGGCGGAAATAATATAGAAAACAGCCAGGAAAGCACAGATAATAAAGAAGAGAATACTGAAGAAAAGAAAGAGGGCAATAATAACTTTGAAATAGTGATTGCTATTGTATTTTCAATTTTACTGGCAATTGGCATATTTATGGTACTGCCATTTTTTTTATCACAGATTTTACATTCTGCTGTAGAGCCACCTGCTGTACTTGCTTTAATTGAAGGGGTAATACGTATTGTTTTATTTATAGGATATATTCTTGGTATTTCAATGATACAGGATATAAAAAGGGTGTTTATGTACCATGGTGCAGAACATAAGTCTATAAACTGTGTTGAAAACGGGCTTGAACTTACTGTGGAAAATGTACGTAAACAGTCAAAACACCATAAAAGGTGTGGTACAAGCTTTATTTTTATTGTAATGTTTATAAGTATTGTATGTTTTATGTTTATACATTTTGAAAATATATGGCTGCGTTTGCTGCTGCGTATACTTCTTGTACCTTTAATTGCAGGGGTTTCTTATGAGTTTATCCGCTTTGCTGGCAATACAGACAATAAAATAATATCATTTTTAAGCATTCCGGGAATGCTTTTGCAAAGGCTGTCTACAAGGGAACCTGATGATAAAATGATAGAAGTGGCTATTGCCTCTGTTGAGGAAGTGTTTGACTGGGAGGCTTACCAGAGATGGTGCAGGTCAGAAAAGGCAAGGAAGGCGGAGAAAGCAAAAGAAGGTTCTGCTAAAAAGTCACGTGCACAGATAAGGGAAGAGCTTCTTGAAAGGGAGCGTGAAAATAAGCAGCGTGCCACGGACAGGGCACGCCAGATACGTGAAATGGAGGAAAAAGAAGCAGAACTTGAAAGGATAGCAGAGGAAGCAAGGAAACGCAAAGAAGCAAGGAAAGCAGTAACCCTTCAGGCGGATGTACAGGATGAAACACTGGAAGGGCTTGACCATTTCCTTGATTTATCTGGTGAGACAGGAACAGAAAGCCAGAAGACACAGGAAGAGGTTGATATAAAAAGTATAAATTCCAGTGGCAGGGGTGTGGAAGTGGAAGAAGAGAAAACTGTTAAAAAAGGCAGGGCTAAAGTAATAAACTTATCTGATTATAAATAAACTGCCTGGCATAAACCAGTCTGGCAGTGATATCTGGGGGATAAAAGTTATGCAGGATAAATTAAGCTTTCAGGATATTTTTGATAAAGGAAAAGAAATTTTAAAAAAGTCTGGAATAACCTGCTTTGATACAGATGCATGGTATCTGCTTGAATATGCCACTGGCATGGGAAGGGCAGAATATTTCCTGAAACGGGGAGAAACTGCACAGGAAAAGATAATTACAAAGTATTTTAGCCTTATAAATACCAGGGCGTCACATATGCCATTACAATATATTACTGGAAGCCAGGAGTTTATGGGGGTTGATTTTAAAGTTTCGCCTGATGTGCTTGTGCCAAGACAGGATACAGAAACACTTGTGGAATACCTGCTTCCATTTGCAAAAGGCCAGGATATACTTGACATGTGTACAGGTTCAGGATGCATAGCAGTATCATTGTTAAAACTTGGTGGTGCGGCTTCCTGTACAGCAGCTGATTATTCGGAAAAGGCCCTGGATATTGCAAGGCATAATGCAAGGATTAACGGGGTGGATATAAATTTTGTACATAGTGATATGTTTACAAATATAACAGGAACATATGGAATTATTGTTTCAAACCCACCATATATAAAGACTTCTGTTATAGATACACTTATGCCTGAAGTAAAGGAGCATGAACCATTAATGGCGCTTGACGGAGGGCAGGACGGGCTTTCTTTTTACAAAATTATAAGCAGGGAAGCAAAGAATTATCTTAAACCTGGCGGCATACTGGCAGTTGAAACAGGATATGACCAGGGCAGGCAGGTTTTAGAAATGTTTAAGGAGAGTGGTTATAATGATGTTTGTGCCAGGAAGGATTTGTCTGGCAATGACAGGATTGTAGCTGCGGTGATGCCGTAATACAATATTTTTGAAAGGAATTAAGAATTATGTTTGATAAATTAGAAGATTTAACGAGAAGGCTTGAAGAGATAAATATGCTGCTTACAGAACCGGAGGTTATTAATAACCAGGAACAGTACAGGGAGCTTATGAGGGAACAGAGTGAACTGTCACCAGTTGCAAGCAAATATAAGGAGTATAAAGAAGCAAAAGATGGAATAGAAGACAGTCTTGCAATTCTTGACGAAGAAAGTGACGAGGAAATGAGGGAGCTTGCCAAAGAGGAACTTAATGCATGTAAGGAAAAAGTGGCTGTATGTGAGCAGGAGCTTAAAATACTTATGCTCCCAAAAGACCCTAATGATGATAAAAATGTAATTGTTGAAATACGTGGAGGCGCAGGGGGGGATGAAGCTGCCCTTTTTGCAGCAGATTTATTCCGTATGTATTCAAAGTTTGCTGAAAACAACCGGTGGAAAATTGAGGTTATGAGTGCTAATGAAAACGGGATAGGTGGTTTTAAGGAAATCGTATTTATGGTAATAGGTACAGGTGCATATTCAAAACTTAAATATGAAAGCGGCGTACACCGTGTACAGCGTATACCTTCAACAGAATCTGGCGGACGCATCCATACTTCAACAGCTACAGTTGCAATAATGCCAGAAGTGGAGGAAGTGGATGTGCATGTAGACCCTAATGACTGCAAAATAGATGTTTACCGTGCTTCTGGAAATGGCGGACAGTGCGTAAATACAACTGACTCTGCCGTGAGAATTACACATCTTCCTACAGGAATAGTGGTAACTTGCCAAGATGAGAAATCACAGCTTAAAAATAAAGATAAAGCAATGAAAGTGTTGCGTTCAAGGATATATGACATGGAACAGGAAAAAGCAAACAGTGAACAGGCAGCTGAGAGAAGAAGCCAGGTTGGTACTGGTGACCGCTCAGAAAAAATAAGGACATATAATTTCCCACAGGGACGTGTAACGGACCACCGCATAAAATATACAAGCCACAGGCTTAGTGAAATACTTAACGGGGATATAAATGAAGTGCTTGATAATATAATAGCAGCAGACCAGGCAGCAAGACTGGCAAAAATGAATGAAAGTGTGTAAGAAAGCAGGACAGATAGATGATTAGCAGCATATCAAACCAGCAGATGAAAGATATAATAAAGCTGCAGAAACAGCTAAAGTACAGGCGGGCGGCATCTTTATTTATAGCAGAGGGTTTTAAAATGCTTAAAGAGGCAGCAGAAAAAGGCTGTCTTGTAAAAATATATATATCAGAATCTGTATTAGAAAAAAAGCATGAAAGCCTGGAATGGCTTTGTAAAGAATTTCCATATGAAACTGTTTCAGATAAAGTATTCCAGCAGCTTTCAGATACAGTTACAACACAGGGGATATTAGGAATTGTAAAACAGCCTTCATATAATATTGCAGATATATTGGAGGACCGGAGACATATGTGGCTTTTGCTTGATGGCATACGTGACCCGGGCAACCTTGGGACGGTAATGCGTACTGCAGAGGGCGCTGGTATGTCCGCTGTTATAATGGGTAAAGGGACAGTGGATTTATTTAACCCTAAGACAGTACGTTCTACAATGGGTGCAATATTCAGGATGCCATTTGTATATGTGGATGATATTGTGGAAATTATAACAAGGATTAAGGATAATGGTTATTGTGTATATGGGACAGCAATGAAAGGCAGCATTGCATATGACAGGGCAGACTATACAAAAGGAGCAGGCATTGTAATAGGCAATGAGGCAAACGGAATACAGGACAGGGTTCTGGAATGTATAACGGCAAGTATACACATACCTATGGAGGGAAAACTGGAATCATTAAATGCAGCAGTAGCAGCAGCGGTTGTAATGTATGAAGCAGCAAGGCAAAGACATATAAAAGTTTTATAATTATAAATAGATTATTAATATTTTCTTGCACAATTACTATAAATAATATAAAATAATAAAAACCGGTGCATAGTGTTATGTTTTGCAGTTATGCCGGTGTCATTTCTTAATGGGAGGAGGAATATTATGACACCTTTTTACTGGCTGGTGGCATTAGCGGTTTTGCTGGTAATTGAAATTATTACAATGGGACTTACTACTATATGGTTTGCCGGAGGCACTTTAGTTGCATTTGTGCTTTCACTGTTTGGTATTCCCTGGCTTTTCCAGATTGCGGTTTTTCTTGTAGTGTCAATATTGCTGCTTATATTTACACGTCCTGCTTTAGAAAGGAAGATTAATAAGGACAGGATAAAGACAAATGTAAACAGCATAGCAGGAAAAGAGGGGAAAGTGACAGAAGCCATAGACAACTTTAACCAGAAAGGGGCAATTGTATTAAACGGGCTTGAATGGACGGCACGCAGCAGTAAAGATGATTTAATTATACCTGTTGGTGCAAGGGTAATTATTGATGAGGTTAAAGGAGTCAAAGTATTTGTAAGCCGGATTTAAATTATAATAACTGGCTGGGCTGTTAATACTGCTATTTCAATACACAATATATTTTTATGGCATCAGTAAAAAAACTACTAGTTGCCAGAAGAGGAGGTCAAATGCCAATTTTAATTTTACTTGCTATTGTAGCATTAGTGCTTGTATCTTGTATAAAGGTTGTGCCACAGGCGAGGGCGTATGTTATAGAAAGGCTTGGAGGCTACCAGACAACATGGGGCGTTGGAATACATTTTAAAGTGCCATTTATAGACAAGATTGCAAGAAGGGTTGATTTAAAAGAACAGGTTGCTGATTTTCCACCACAGCCTGTTATCACAAAAGATAACGTCACAATGCGTATTGATACAGTAATTTTTTACCAGATTACTGACCCTAAGCTTTACGCATATGGCGTGGAAAACCCTATTATGGCAATAGAGAACCTTACAGCAACAACATTGCGTAATATAATAGGTGAACTTGAACTTGATGAAACACTTACATCACGTGAAATCATTAATGCCAAGATGAGGGCATCACTTGATAGTGCAACTGACCCATGGGGCATTAAAGTAAACAGGGTAGAGCTTAAAAACATCATACCACCGGCAGCAATCCAGGATGCAATGGAAAAACAGATGAAGGCAGAACGTGAAAAAAGGGAAGCAATCCTGCGTTCACAGGGTGGTAAAGAGTCTGCTATACTTGTTGCTGAAGGAAAGAAGGCAGCAGCAATACTTGATGCAGAGGCAGAGAAGCAGGCTGCAATCCTACGTGCAGAAGCTAAGAAGGAAGCTACAATACGTGAGGCAGAAGGCCAGGCACAGGCTATACTTGCAGTACAGCAGGCAAATGCAGATGGTATCCGTATGCTTAATGAAGCTGCTGCTACAGCATCAGGAAATGTTATTAAACTTAAAAGCCTTGAGGCATTTGCAAAGGCAGCAGATGGAAAAGCTACAAAAATTATTATCCCTTCTGAAATACAGGGGATGGCAGGGCTTGTTAAGTCTATAACAGAAGTATCAAAAGAATAGAATGGGAGGATGACATGACAATGGCTGTTAATTTAAAAAACCGTAATTTCCTTACATTAAAGGATTTTACACCTGAAGAAATAGAGTATCTTTTAGATCTTGCAGCAGATGTCAAGGACAAGAAGAAAAAGGGAATACAGGTAAAACAGTACCAGGGCAGCAATATTGCCCTGGTATTTGAAAAGACAAGTACACGTACACGCTGTTCATTTGAAGTGGCGGCGCATGACCTTGGCTTAGGCGTGACATATCTTGAACCGCTTAGTTCCCAGATTGGCAAGAAAGAAAGCATTGCTGACACAGCAAGGGTGCTTGGGCGTATGTATGAAGGCATTGAGTACCGTGGTTATGGACAAGAAATAGTTGAGGAACTTGCAAAATATGCAGGAGTGCCTGTATGGAACGGGCTTACTAATGAATACCATCCGACACAGATGCTTGCAGACCTGCTTACAATACGTGAGCATCTAGGCAGGATAAAGGACGTAAAACTTGTCTATATGGGTGATGCACGTTATAATATGGGCAATTCACTTATGGTTGCATGTTCTAAAATGGGTATGCATTTTACAGCATGTACATCAAAAGATTATTTCCCAGATGCAGGGCTTGTGGAACAGTGTAATGAATATGCAAAAGCATCAGGCGGTTCTGTTACACTTACAGAAGATGTAAAAACTGGCACAAAGGATGCAGATGTAATTTATACAGATGTATGGGTTTCAATGGGAGAACCTGATGAAGTGTGGGAGGAACGTATAAACAGGCTTTCACCTTACCAGGTTAACAAGGCAGTAATGGACAATGCTTCAGACAGTGCAATATTTATGCATTGCCTTCCGGCTTTCCATGACCTTAAGACAAAAATTGGCATGGAAGTATATGAGAAATTTGGCAAGGAAGGGCTTGAAGTAACAGATGAAGTATTTGAGTCTTCACAGTCAGTTGTATTTGATGAGGCAGAGAACCGTATGCACACAATTAAGGCAGTAATAATGGCAACTCTTGGCGTATAAATAGCAGGACAGAATATGAAAAGTGAAATATTAAGGACATTAAGGGAAGCAGGGGACAATTTTGTTCCAGGCCAGGTACTTTGTGAAAATGCAGGGATTACAAGACAGGCAGTATGGAAAAATATTGTAAAACTAAGGGAAAATGGTTTTGTAATAGAATCTGTGCCAAATAAAGGTTATAAGCTGCTTTCTTCCTCCAGTTTAATCCATGCTGCTGATATTGAAAGCAGGCTGTCTAAGGATTCAATATGCAGAAAGGTAGAAAGTTTTGATGCTATTGATTCAACAAATACCCGTGCAAAACAGCTTGCTGAGGATGGTGCAGAAGAAGGCACGCTTGTAATAGCAGAAAGACAGACAGCAGGTAAAGGCAGAAGGGGCAGGCAGTGGGAGTCAGAACCAGGCACAGGGATTTATATGTCCATAGTCCTAAGACCAAGGATTAATCCTGTAATTGTGCCAGGCATAACACTGGTAACAGCGCTTGCGCTTGTGCATTCAATTAAGGAAACCTGCAATGCAGAGCCTCTTATAAAGTGGCCAAATGATATTGTACTTGGCGGGAAGAAGATTTGCGGCATATTAACTGAAATGAGTTCAGAAATGAATTATATTAACTATGTTGTAACAGGGATAGGAATTAATGCCAATAACAGGCATTTCCATAAAGAAATTGAAGAAACAGCCACTTCACTTTACATTCAGACTGGTAAAGAAACAGACAGGGCGCAGCTTGCCGCATGTACAGTGGACAGCTTTGGCAGTTATTACAGGAAGTTTGAAGAAGCAAAAAGCATTACACCATTTATTGAAGAATATAATTCATTACTAGCCAGCATGGACAAGGAAGTAAAAATCTTTTATGGAATGGAAGAGGATGCAGAAAAAACACAAACAGGCAGGGCAAGAGGCATTAATAAAGATGGTGCATTAATAGTGGATACAAAAAACGGAACCGAATATGTAATGTCAGGTGAGGTTTCGGTCAGGGGGTTATATGGTTACATCTAATAATAATCCTGATGGGGATGTAGTGCTTTGCGCTTCAAGCTCATATAAAGAAAAATATTATTTTAACCAGGAATTTGCAGGGCTTCCAGAACCTGTAAAAGAGGAACTTAAGGTTATGTGTGTGATGTATACTGCTGAAATAGGCGGTATACTTACATTACAGTTTGGCAGTGATGGCAGGCTTTTTCTTAATGTAACTTCCAGGGAAGATGATTTCTTGTTTGATGAAATAGGCAGTGTACTTAAAATTAAACAGATACAGTCTGGAAAACGGGAGTTGCTGGAAGCACTTGAGTTATATTACCGCATAAAATTTCTTAAATAGGAAAGATGGGGACAAAAACATGTTATTAGCAGTTGATGTTGGAAACACTGATATTACATTTGGTGTTTTTAATGGTGTGGAACTTGCTGCAAGGTTCAGGTTTACTGTAAAAGTACCAAGGACTTCGGATGAATATGGGGAACTTCTTTGTAACATACTTGTACAGAAGGGATATAACCCTTCAGATATTACAGAAGTAATAATTGCATCTGTAGTGCCAAAGATGATGTATTCATTTACAAGTGGGATAATAAAGTATCTTGGCTGCCAGCCTATAGTAGTTGGTGCAGGGATTAAGACAGGCATACGTATAGATACAGCAGACCCTAAACAGATAGGTGCAGACCGCATTGTGGATGCAGTAGGCGCATATGGACAGTACGGAGGCCCTATAATAGTAGTGGATTATGGGACTGCAACTACATATGATTATGTAACAAAAGATGGTGCATTCCAGGGTGGTGTAATAAGCCCGGGGATAAGGATATCTGCTGATGCACTTTGCAATAATACTGCAAACCTCCCAGAAATAGAGATAAAATGCCCTGGCAGCATAATTGCCAAGGAAACAATATCTTCAATGCAGGCAGGACTGTTTTATGGGACATTAGGACAGACAGAATATATAATAAGGCGTATAAAAGAAGAAGCTGGAGTACAGGAAGCACGTGTAGTGGCGACAGGCGGGCTTGGAAAAATAATATCAGAAAGCACAGACGAAATAGATATATATGATGCGGATTTGACCTTAAAAGGGCTGCAGTTAATATACAGCAAGCAGAGGAGGGGATAGGTCGCGTCCGTTTCATAAATTTCTAGTTATTTTGTGTTTGCAAGCAGACGCAGGGTTTCAGAATAATTGATTAACAGGATAAATATTTAATAATCCAGTATAAAATAATAAAACGGGGTGGAAAATAAGGCTTTAGATTACATTTAATGTTTATTAGAAAAACTGTAAATTACAGAATGGATTTAGTAATGTGTGGATTTAATATAGGCAATGTAAGGATTAATGGCAATTTAATATTAGGACCTATGGCGGGAGTTACTGACCTGCCATTTCGTATTTTATGCAAGGAGCAGGGGGCAGATTTGCTTTATACAGAGATGATAAGTGCCAAAGGCATTTATTATAATAATAAGAATACCGCAAAGCTTTGGGAGATTGACGAAACGGAACGTCCTGCAGCATTGCAGCTTTTTGGTTCAGAACCAGAACTTATGGCACTGGTTGCATCAAGGATTGAAAAAAGGAATTTTGATATTCTTGATATAAATATGGGCTGCCCTGTACCAAAGGTTGTAAATAATGGTGAAGGTTCTGCACTTATGAAAAACCTGGAACTTGCAGGCAAGATAATTAAAGCTGTTTCAAAGGCAGTAAATAAACCTGTTACAGTGAAGATACGCAAAGGTTTTGACAGTAATAATATTAATGCAGCAGAATTTGCTGTAATGGCAGAGGAAAACGGTGCAGCGGCAATAGCAGTACATGGCAGGACCAGGGAACAGTATTATGGTGGAAGTGCTGACTGGGATATTATCAGGGAAGTTAAAGAAGCAGTCAAAATCCCTGTTATAGCAAGCGGTGATATATTTACTGCAAAGGATGCAGCAAGGTGTAAAGAAGAAACTGGCTGTGATGCTCTTATGATAGCACGTGCCGCAAGAGGAAACCCCTGGATTTTTAAACAGGCAAGGATATTTATGGAAACAGGGGAAATACTGCCAAAGCCTGGAATAGATGAAATTGCAGATATGGTATTAAGGCACGGCAGGATGTTAAAGGATTTTAAGGGTGAATTAATGGGTATGCGTGAAATGCGCAAGCATGTGGCATGGTATACAGCAGGTTATAAAAACTCGGCGTCATTAAGGCGCATGGCAAATAAAATTGAAACATACAAGCAGCTTGAAGAGCTGTGTAAGATTATGTCTGGAGGATAAATAATGTGGGATAAATTTAAGAAATTAACAGTAGTGGTGCTTATAGTATCATTTATATCAGGAACAGTGCCAGAAGGCATTTTGCCACAGGTGGCATATGCAAGTGCAGCAGTACCAAAAGTACAAGCATCAGCATATGTTGTAATGGATGCAAATTCAGGTGATGTTATATATAAAAATAGCATGAATAAGAAAATATATCCTGCAAGTACAGCTAAACTTATGACTGCGATAGTTACAATTGAAAATATAGATATTAATAAAAGAGTAACATTTACAAAAAATATGAGGAAAAAGGTTCCATCAGATGCTTCAAAACTGGATTTAAAGACAGGGACAGCATACACTGTAAAGCAGTACCTGAATATGCTGTTAATTGCTTCAGATGCAGATTCTGCAATGGCACTGGCATCTGGCGCAGGCATATCATATAATAAATTTATCAGCCTTATGAACAGTACAGCTAAAAGCTATGGTATGTCTAAAACAAGTTTTGATAATCCAATGGGATTAGATATAGGCAACGGATATAATAAAATGTATACTTCTGCTTATGACTATGCAGTAATGGCAAGGCATGCAATGTCATATGAACTTATACGCAATATAGTTGCCAAAAGTACATATACAGTGCCAGCAAGAAAGGGAAAGCCGTCATTTAAAATAAAAAATTCTAATGGTTTTTATTCTACATATAAGCTTAAAGATAAAGAATATAAAATTATAGGCTCTAAGACAGGAACAACGCGTGCAGCAGGACGTGTGCTTATAGCAACAGCAAGGGATGAGGAAGGCCATGAGCTTATATGTGCATATTTTGGAGGCAATTCGTCAGAAGCACTTTATAAAGGCATAGAGAAGCTGCTGGATTACGCATTTAAGCAGTATTCAAATAATAAAATAACGCTTGCTGTTGGCTTTTGGGATACAAGATTCCGGGGCAGTGAGAAGATTATATGTAAACATGCAACATCAGGTGCAATACCTATGCAGGCAAATGGTAAATTCAGCCCTGGATTAGTAAAAAACGCTGCCAATACAACAAGCCTTATAAATGGAATTTCAGGGCTTGGCCTGGAGGCGGTTACTGGAAGCGGCCTTACAGTTGCAGGGCTTGCAGCTGCATATTATAATAGCAAGGATATGGTACCGGGCAGTGAAGAATTAACAGATAAGGAACTGGGTATAATAAGTCCGCTGGAAAATACAGAGGGATTTAATATAAGTGAACAGAAGAAAATAGCAGGACTTTATTTATCTGGTGCAATGGCAAATGTACAGATAAAGAATGTGAACCACCAGATTACTAAAGAAGAAGCCGTATTAATAGCAGACCTGCTTACATAAATATCTGGAAATAAAGTATAATAATACAAAACCAGCAGGGATGCGGACAGTGTTCCTGGAATGGAGGAAATTATATGTTATATGATGTAGTTATAGCAGGAGGCGGGGCAGCAGGGCTTTCAGCCGCACTTTATGCAGGAAGGGCAAGGCTTAAGGCACTTGTAATTGAGAAATATAATATTACAGGAAGCCAGATTATATATACAAATGAGGTAGATAATTATCTTGGGATACCATCAGTTTCAGGCTTTGAACTTGTTAATAAATTTAAAGAACATGCTACTGATGAAGCAGAATTTACAGAAGGTGAAGTTACAAATATTATAAAAGAGGATGGGATTTTTACTTTAGAACTTGAGGATGGCAGTGAAATAAAATCAAAGACAATTATAATAGCTACAGGGGCTGTCCACAATAAGCTGGGGGTAAAAGGCGAAGAAGAGTTTACAGGAAAGGGTGTATCTTACTGTGCTACGTGTGACGGGGCATTTTATAAAGGAAAAGATGTTGTAGTAGCAGGAGGAGGTGATACAGCACTTTCGGAGGCCCTTTACCTTTCAAATATATGCAGGAAAGTATACTTAATCCATAGAAGGAATGAATTAAGAGGCAGCAGGGCATACCAGGATAAAATTGCAGCAAAAGCAAATATAGAATTTACTGGCAATGCGGTAATTGATGAAATAAGAGGGGATGGCAATGTTTCATCGCTGTTTTATCATGATAAAGAGGACAATATAAAAAGAAAGCTTGATGTAGATGGTGTATTTATAGCAGTAGGGATGAAACCAGATACTGATATAGTAAAAGGGCTTGCTGATATGGATGATTATGGTTATATAATTGCAGGAGAGGACGGCAAAACAACTACAGAAGGGCTGTTTGTGGCAGGGGATATACGCCAGAAAAATCTAAGGCAGTTAATAACAGCAGTATCAGATGGTGCAAACTGTGTTGCATCTGTAGAGGAATATCTTAATACAATAAATTAACAAAGAGTTTTACATTTTGCCTGAAAATTATAAGACAGCATACAGATGTATATATTTGCCTGTATGCTGTCTGTTTTTTACATTTCCATAAACATTTTATGTAACCTGTAATCACTGCAAAGCTCTGGGTGGAATGAGAGTCCAAGCTGTTTTTTATATCTTACTGCGGTTATTTTGCCATCAGTTTCTGCAAGTATCTCAGCGCCGCTGGAAACATTTTCAATATAAGGCGCACGTATAAATTCCATCGGAAATGTGCCAAGCCCTTTTATTTCACCATCATAATGGAAGCTTCCAAGCTGTCTTCCATATGCATTACGTTTTACAGTGACAGGAAGGGTTTTAAAATATGCCCTTGTATCATTGGAAATGTTTTCTGCAAGGAGTATAAGCCCTGCACATGTGCCAAGCACAGGCATACCATTTTCTATTTTCTCTTTAAGTATATTAAACATTCCAAGGTCTTTTAAAAGTTTGCCCTGTACAGTGCTTTCACCACCAGGCAGCACAAGCCTGTCAAAATGCCTGTCTAAATCATTTTTCTGGCGGAGCTGGATAGTATCTGCCCCAAGTTCTTTAAATATTTTCTCATGTTCAATAAATGCCCCCTGTACGGCAAGTATGCCTATTACCATAAGTGCCTCCTTAAATCCCACGTTCAGCCATAAGCAGTGTAATTTCATCTTTATTAATGCCAACCATTGCCTCACCAAGGTTTTTGGAAAGTTCTGCAATCATTTTTGCATCTGTATAGTTAGTAACAGCCTTTACAATAGCTTCAGCCCTCTTTGCAGGGTCTCCTGATTTAAATATCCCAGAACCTACAAAAACGCCATCAGCACCAAGCTGCATCATAAGTGCAGCGTCTGCAGGTGTGGCAACGCCGCCAGCAGCGAAGTTTACTACAGGGAGTTTCCCATTTTCATGTACATACTGTACAAGGCTATATGGGACTTGAAGTTCTTTAGCTTCATTGAAAAGTTCATCTTCACGCATAGCAGTAATTTTTGCAATTGCACTGTTCATCATGCGCATATGGCTTACAGCCTGAACAACATCACCAGTACCAGGCTCGCCTTTAGTCCTTATCATTGCAGCGCCTTCATTTATACGCCTTAAAGCTTCACCAAGGTTTTTTGCACCGCATACAAAAGGTACTTTAAAACGTGTTTTGTCAATGTGGAAAATATCATCTGCAGGTGAAAGGACTTCACTTTCATCAATATAATCAATTTCTATAGCTTCAAGTACCTGTGCTTCAACAAAATGCCCTATCCTGCATTTTGCCATAACAGGTATGGAAACAGCTTCCTGTATGCCATTTATCATTGCAGGGTCACTCATACGTGAAACGCCGCCAGCAGCACGTATATCAGCAGGAATACGTTCAAGTGCCATAACAGCACATGCCCCTGCTTCTTCTGCAATTTTAGCCTGTTCAGGCGTAGTAACATCCATAATAACACCGCCTTTAAGCATCTGTGCAAGTTCCCTGTTAAGTGCATATTGTTTCTGGTCCATATTAAATCCCTCCAAATTTTATATAAAGTTTTCTATTTACTAAAAGAACATATTAAATTATAATGAAAATTGGCTATATAAAAATACCCAGAATAAATATAGCCAGTAATACCAGATTGTGGAGGGAAAAACGTATGCTGACATATTCTTTTGAAAATATAGGACCAGAACCGCTTTATCTGCATTTATATAAATGCATTAAAAATGATATACTGGATGGTGTTTTACTATCTGGCACTAAACTTCCATCTAAAAGGAGTTTTGCAAAAAATCTGGGCATAAGCAGTATTACAGTTGAGAATGCTTATGCACAGCTCCAGGCAGAAGGGTTTATTTACTCAATTCCCAAAAAGGGTTTTTATGTAACCATGCTTCCAGATAGTATGCCAGGGATAAAAGAAGAATATATTAACCATGAAACAGGCAGGATTACAGCAGGAAACTTAATAGAAGAGGAAAGCCAGTATAGAATTGACCTTGTAAGCAATATGACGCCTACAACCAATTTTCCGTTTTCAATATGGGCAAAGTTAATGAGGGAAGTAATATCTGAAAAAAGCAGCGAATTAATGAAAAAATCGCCATGGGGAGGTATAATGGAACTGCGCAGTGCCATAAGCCTGCATTTAAAACAGTTCCGCAATATGGACGTAGCACCAGAGCAGATAATAACCGGGGCAGGGACAGAATACCTTTATACGCTTATTATACAGCTTCTTGGATATGATAAAGTCTATGCTGTTGAAAACCCTGGATATAAAAAAGTAGCACAGATATATAAAAGTAACAATGTAGCATGTGAATATATACCAGTTGGCAAGGCGGGCATAGTTATAGAAGAGCTGGAAAAGCATAATGCAGATGTGGCACATATTTCACCATCACACCATTACCCTACTGGCATAATAACACCTGTAAGCAGGCGTTATGAAATACTTGCGTGGGCATCAAAGAAAAAAGACCGCTATATTATAGAAGATGACTATGATTCAGAATTCAGGCTGGAAGGGAAGCCAATGCCAGCATTGCAGGAGATTGATATAATGGAAAGAGTTATATATATCAATACATTTACAAAAAGCCTTGCCCCTACAATAAGGATAAGTTATATGGTGCTGCCCTGGAAACTGCTCCATGAATTTTATAATAAATTAAGCTTCTATTCTTGTACAGTATCAAACTTTGAACAATATACACTTGCCCGCTTTATAAATGATGGTTATTTTGAAAAACATATAAACCGTATGAGGAATTATTACAGAAAGGTGCGTGACAAACTTATGGATGAAATAAAAGGAAGCAGGCTTGCAGATATATGTGAAATATCTGAAGAGGGTTCAGGGCTTCATTTTCTTTTAAAAATCCATACAGAAATACCTGACAGTGAATATGTTGGAATATGCAGGCAGAATAAAATTAATGTATCATGCCTGTCACAATATTATATTGACGATAAAGACACTGTTAAAGCAGGGATAGCAGACAGTACAGCCGGGGATGGTTATAAGGACAGGGAGCATACTATAATAATGAATTATTCGGGAGTAAAAATGGAAGATGTAAAAGAAACCGTCAGCCTGCTATGTAAATCACTTGGACTTGCTAAAACAGGTGGTTAGTGTACATATCTTCTTGTACTTTATTACTTTCTTTTGTATAATAACTAAGTGGGCACAGGCTGGTGTAAAATACAATATATGAGAAAAACATTCAAAATAAAGAAAGGCGGGATAAAAATATTGAAAAAGTTTTTAGAAGAATTTAAACAGTTTGCATTGCGTGGCAATGTTATGGACCTTGCAGTTGGTGTTATTATTGGTGCTGCATTCCAGAATATTGTTACAGCACTGACAGAGGATTTTATTAACCCAATAATTAACTGCATTGGTAAAACGGAGATTGGCGGTTCAATCCAGATTTTTAATACTGGCCAGTATATTAGCTATGGTGATTTTATTACTTCAGTTATTAATTTTATTATAATGGCATTTGTTATTTTCTTGTTAATGAAAGGTATTAATAAGCTTATGTCAATTGGAAAAAAAGAAGAAGCGCCAGAAGCACCTGTAACTAAAAAGTGTCCTTATTGTTTAAGTGAAATACATATTGATGCAGTAAAATGCCCACACTGTACTTCAAGTTTAATTGAAGAAAGGCCTGTAACAGAAGAAATATAAAAAGTCCAGCCTGCTGCACCTGTATTATGGGTGGGCAGGTTATCTGGTTTCAGTTATTCCGTTTTGCAAGCAGCCCTGCTATTTCAAGAAGTAATTTCTTATCGCTCTGTGAAATATTCATTGCCTTTGGCTCCAGTTGCAAGTTAATATTATATTCATTATTTTCAGAAACATATTTGCTGGGAATATCAGGAGCCTTGTTAAATTGCCCCCATAATATATCATTAGGTGTAGTATTAAGTGCATTACATATATTAACCAGTGCTTCAATTGACATTTTTGCACTGCCGCCTTCAATATGTGATATATGTACAACAGAGAGGTTTGTCATTTCTGCAAGCTGTGCTTGTGTCAGTTTAATATTTTTTCTGCTGTTTTTTATATTCAGGCCAAGTAACTTTAAATCCATTGTTTCCTCCAGAATAAAAATTTTCATAATAAGTAAAAAATAAGTTTATATATCCTAGTCTATAAGATAGCAATTATAGTTTAAAACATAAATAAATTAAGAAGGATATATTGCCTTATACTGGCAAAATAAGTGTTGTTTTTTGTAGAAATTTAACATTATTAAACAATTCCCAGTTACCATTTGCTGGAAAACTGTTGTCTGCAGTATTGTGTTTTATTCCTTGAAATACAAAGATTTTTGTGATAGCATATTAAAAATACATGAATAAACAGGGAAACATTTGCAGATTATTACAATATCTGTTAAATATTTTATGTTTAAAGAAAGGTGGCATATTTATTGATTATTGATACTACTTATATTTTAATTATAATTGGTGCAGTCCTTTGTATGGCAGCATCAGCAAATGTAAATGGGACTTACAGGCGTTATATGGGGGTTTACAGCTCAAGGGGGCTTAGGGCGGAGGATGTTGCACAGATGATTTTAAGCAATGCAGGGATATTTGATGTAAGGATTGAACGTATACCAGGAAACCTTACAGACCATTATTCACCACGTGAAAAAGTACTGCGCCTGTCAGATTCTGTATATGGTTCAATGTCAGTAGCCGCAATCGGGGTGGCAGCGCATGAGTGTGGACATGCAATACAGCACCAGAAGGGATACGTGCCAATTACAGTACGTAATGCAATAGTTCCTATTGTAAATTTTGGCTCAAATGCAGCGTGGCCTGTAATTTTACTTGGGGCAATGGCAAATAACGGGATTCTTGTAAATGTTGGAATAATACTTTTTAGTTTTGCAGTAATTTTCCAGCTTATAACACTGCCAGTTGAATTTAATGCATCAGGCAGGGCATTAAATATTTTAAAAGAGCAGAATATACTCCAAGGCAAAGAGTTATCAGGAGCACGTAAGGTTCTTGGTGCAGCAGCGATGACATATGTAGCTTCAATGGTTGCAATACTTCTACAGCTATTGAGGCTGGTAATGATATTTGGCAGAAGGAACAGGGATTAAAATATCACAGTTGTAAGTTTATAGTTAGTTTGTATGGAGGTGTGCATGGGGAAAAACAGCAAAGGTATTATTGCAGCGTTGTTATGCCTTATACTGCCTGCTGCCTTTGCAGGCTGTGCAAAGGATGGTGGTAAAAATACAGGTTCTGCTGTTACAGACATTTCTTCTGCTATTGGAGATGCTTCATCTTTAAATGGGGAGAATGGAGGGGCAGGGAATGAAATAGAAAATAATAACAGCAGTATGCAGGATACAGAACCTGTAAAAGCAGGAATAGATGTTCCACGTATTAGTGGGCTGGATAAGGATTTTATATGCGGTGTGGATATATCAAGCATTAAATCCGAGTATGAAAGCGGCGTAAAGTATTACAATTTTAAAGGTAATGCGCTGGCATATTCCCCTAGGGAATGTGAAAAAGGTTTTTTTGCATTTTTAAAGGAATGTGGGATTAACTGGGTACGCATACGTGTGTGGAATGACCCATATGATGAAAAAGGGAACAGCTATGGAGGTGGAAATAATGATTTAGAAACAGCGGCTGATATTGGAAAGCTTGCAACTGATGCTGGTTTAAGGGTGTTTATAGATTTCCATTATTCCGACTTCTGGGCAGGCCAGGGCAAGTTCCAGACACCAAAGGCATGGCAGGATATGGATATAGACAGCAAGGCGCAAGCTCTGGAAATGTATACTATTGAAAGCCTGACAAAGCTTATAGATAATGGCGTGGATGTTGGAATGGTGCAGATTGGCAATGAGATTGTAAACGGGCTGGCAGGCGAAACAGAATGGGACAATATATGCCAGCTTATGAATGAGGGCAGCAAAGCAGTAAGGTATGTTGCTGATACAATGGAAAAAGAAATACTTGTTGCGCTGCATTTTACAAATATTTCTGAAATTACATACAGGAATATTGCCAGTATATTAGAAGACAGGCAGGTGGACTATGATGTTTTTGCAACTTCATATTACCCGTTCTGGCATGGAACAGTAGAAAACATGGCTGCAATAATGAAAATGATTGCAGAAGAATATGGTAAAAAAGTTATGGTTGCAGAAACTTCTTATGTATATACACTGGAAGACGGTGATGGGCAGGAACAGAGTGTAGGAAAAGACAGCAGCCTTCCACTTGATTATGATGTTTCCATACAGGGGCAGGCAGATGCATTTGCAAGTGTAATCCAGGCAATGGCAGATGCAGGGGAAGCGGGTATTGGCGTGTTTTACTGGGAGCCGGCGTGGATCCCGGTACAGTTATATAACAAAAATATGAAAAAACATAAAAAGATATTAAGGGAAAATAAAAAAATATGGGAGGAAAAAGGTTCTGGATGGGCGTCAAGGGCAGCAGGTTCTTATGATGCAGATGGCTCAGGGAAATGGCATGGCGGTTCATTATGGGACAACCAGGCGTTATTTGATTTTGAAGGGCATCCGTCAGAGCCGCTTATGGTATTTAAGTATGTTTTTACAGGGGCAGTAAAAAAATAGCATCTAAGTGTGGTTTTTTTTGTAATATTTTATGGGTTGCATTATTGTGCATAAAGGTGTTAATATTTATTTTAGTGCTATTCTGCAATTTTGGCACAGGCTTGTAAAATAAGGAAAGGCGTAGGTGGTATAATGATACATTATTTAAGAAGGAAAAAACTTGTTGCTAAGTTATTTATAATATCATGTTTATTTATGGCTTTTATTGTATCTGGAAACAGTGCAAGGGCAGCAGAGTATAGTGCTTCACTTGAAACTGACCGTTCAAATGGTGTGTGTACATATACTGTAAATGGAATTGATACAAGTGTTATAAAAGAAATGGCACTTAAAGTCACTTATATTGACAATACTGTTAGTAATGGAAACAACAGCCTGGATAACAACGGAAATACAAATAATAACACAGATAACAATAATCCTGATAATAATACTGGAAGTACAGATAAAAAGCCGGAAGATAATACAGACGGCAACAGCCCTGCTGGAACTGCTGCCGCTGGCAATAAAGGGGAAAGTGCAGCAGATGGAAATAATAATACAGTTATAACTGCACTGGAGCAGAAAATTACACTTGATGAAACAAACTGTGCTGGAGGGACTTATACAGGCACTTTTTCGCTTGACAGCCTTGATAAGTATTTATTTAAAGAATATGATGTATCATTTGTAATGGGTACAACAGCAGAGGGTGAAGAACCACAGGTTGTAAATGCTGGAAAATGTGATTTTACAATACATACAGATGTATATAAGCTTGCGGTTAATGGCAATAAATATGATATAAACAGGAAATTTAGTTTTAAGCCTGATATATCAAAAGAAGCAGGTGTGCCAGGCACAGGCAATAAGATAAGGCTTATAATATGGAAAAATAAAGATAAGATTTCAAAAGCAGTCCCATGTGGTGTTGAAAGGGAACTTACAAATGTTTCTAAAACATGGGAAACAGATTTATCTACGATATGCAGTTCATATGGAAAATACAATGCTGCCATAGTGCTCGAAAACCGTAATGTGAAGAAGAACAGTGTTATACTTGCATCAGCAGAATTCCAGGTTGCTATTGTATATTCTAATGTAGGCACAAAGAAATCAGCAGCGCTTGAAAAGAAAAAATCTTTCAGGGTATTTGTTGGTTCACTTAACAGTGCACTTGGAATAGGTAAGGTTAAGTTTAATATTTATAATAAAAATAATAAGCTTATATGCAGCAAAACAGGTACACGCAAGCCAGGGACAGCATATTATTATGCGGACATAAAACTAAAATCAGTGGGCTATAACCTCCAGGTTTATACGGTTAAAGCAGCAATAACAGATAATGCTGGTAATAAAAGAAACCTGACTAAAACTGGCAAAGCAGACATGAGGGTAGTTAAAGGTACTATTAAAGTAGAGAAGAAATCAAATGCTACATGCAAATTTATATTGTCAGGCGCTTATGTACCTGGAAATATTAAGAATGTAAAGTTTAATGTGTACTCTGTAAATGGCAGCAGGAAGAAGTTTTATAAAAAGTTTTTTGGTGTGAATACTTTCAGCAAAGATGTTTTTATTGCAGATATGTCATATTCTGAAAAAGGGAAATACATGGTTTATGCTTATGCAACTACACAGTGGGGAAAAAGCATATTGCTGAATAAAAAGACATTTAGAGTAAAGAAATCGGAATTAGGCAAAAATGGCTGGGTTTATGAAACATATGCAGGAAGGGAATACAAGTTTTATTATAAAGACAATAAAATTGTAACAGACCTTACAGGTATTCTTGGTTTAAAAAAAGCAGGCAATAATATTTATTTAGAAATAAACAGGGCAGCAGGATGTGTAACTGCATATGCATATGACAGTGGAAAAAAAGCTTACATAATCCCAATAAAAGCTTTTACTGTTTCAGTAGGCAGGGATATAAGCAGTATGGGAACTGCGTCTTCATTGAATACAGGGTCATCATTTACACCACTTGGCACATATTCTGTATCAAGTAATGGAACATCTGTTAAATATACTTTAAAACCAATGTATGAACCTGATGGAAGCACAGTTTATGCCAGATGGGCTACACATATTGTAGGAAATGTTTATTTCCATGCTATTGCAGTAGGAAGCCAGTCACATTATGCATTAAGCTATTCAACATATAACAGGCTTGGTTCACCTGCGTCAGCAGGGTGTGTACGCATGACTGTTGCTGATGCAAAATGGATATATGATTATGCATCAACTGGCACAAGAGTAAATATTGTACAGGGGAGTTCATCAAAGCCAGGGCCTCTTGGCAAACCTGCAACAATAAGGGTAGATTACACAATAAATTATGACCCTACAGACCCGGAAGTTCCTGTTTCAAGGAAGGCAGCAGATTATAAAGCAGGCCATATAAGCGGGTATATGACAAGTGATGGCAGGAAAGTGGGTTACTAATTATTCTGTATTTGCAAGCGGACGCAGGGCTTCCGTGTATAACTAATATTCCATGACAGTGCACGCTTCCGCTACATCAGCTCACGTAGCGGCACATAAAGCCCCTGCGCCCCAAAAGAAATATACATTTCTTTTGTGACACAGGAGCTTAAATGCCGACGGCGCTGAAGTGCCCCTGTCATGGAATATTAGTTATACACGGAAGCCCTGCTGGTTACTGGTAAAAATACAGGTTTTACAGTGCCATTTTATATGATTTATTTTAGGGCATCTTGGCATTTCACAGATTAACCGTATAGTATTTACTTTTCATGTACCAATATTCTTTTTTATTACGGGCTTTTTTACTAATACAGCCCTTTCTATAAAAGAATTTATTAAACATAAAATAAAAACCCTTATAGTTCCATATATATTTACATGTCTGGTAATAATACTCCTTGCTACTATTGAATATAGAATTTTTGTAGATAGCAAAGCCGCAATGGGGGCATTTACTGAATGGACATATGTAGCGATATATGGAGCTGGGGATTCATACTCTTACCCTTTCCATATAAAGGCAATAGGTGCTTTATGGTTCTTGCTGGCAACATTTTGGGCAAGTATATTTCTCCGTATAATATTAGCTGTAAAAGGTGGTCCAGGAACAAGAATAACTATAGTTTTAATTTTATTTATTGCAGGATACTGGTCACGTAAGTTATTTTGGTTTCCATTTAGTATACAAGCAGGCTGTTGTGCAACTTTGTTTTTATATTTTGGATACTTACTTAGCATTTCAAAAAAACAAATACAGCAATTGTCTATAGAAGTAAAAGCTGTTGGCACTATATTTGCATTATTGGCCTGGGTAGATTTTATTAAAAACTTCCAATCATTCTGGCTTGTGCATTGTGATATAGGCAGAGGTGTAATTGATATATTTGGATGTATATGTGGCTGTTATATTATAATTCTTATTTCATGGTACATAGAAAAACATACATATATATTTTCTGGAATTTTATCATTTTTTGGAGAATACAGTTTATTTATGTTATGCAGCCATATTACTGAACTTAATACTTTACCTTGGGGGAGGGTAACACAAAAACTTATTATATATGGTATGCCTGAATATTGTCAGATATATTTGATTATAATTGGCAAATTATCTTTAATAATAATATGTACAATAATATGTTCACGTTGTAATAAAATCAGAAAAATTTTTGGTATGCGTCCTGTTGAAAGGAAAAAACAATATGAATAAAGATAAAAATCCAGGCAGAATAAAATATTGGGATATAGGAGACTGTAGATTTAACTGTGTATTGTCGAAAATTGGTATGTAATTCATTAAATT
>CAJTXH010000025.1 GCA_910580005.1 uncultured Lachnospiraceae bacterium
GAAGTACTAGATAAGGCGCTTTTGCGTCCGGGACGTTTTGACAGAAGGATAATAGTAGAAAAGCCAGACCTTAAGGGCAGGGTTGATATATTAAAAGTACATGCAAAAGATGTGCTTATGGATGATTCGGTTGACTTTGATGCAATAGCACTTGCTACAAGCGGCGCAGTAGGTTCAGACCTTGCCAATATGATAAATGAAGCAGCTATTATGGCAGTAAGGGCAGGCAGAAGGTCTGTAAGCCAGTCTGATTTATTTGAGGCTGTAGAGGTCGTAATTGCGGGCAAGGAGAAAAAGGACAGGATACTTGGCAAGGAAGAGAAAAGAATTGTTGCATACCATGAAATCGGACATGCGCTTGTTTCTGCATTGCAGAAAAATTCAGAACCTGTACAAAAAATTACTATAGTCCCTAGGACAATGGGTTCGCTTGGGTATGTCATGCAAGTGCCAGAGGAAGAAAAGTATCTTATGAGCAAGGATGAGATACTTACACGTATAGTATCACTCTTCGGAGGGCGTGCAGCAGAACAGGTGGTATTTAATTCTATAACTACAGGTGCATCAAATGATATAGAAAAGGCTACACAGCTTGCAAGGGCTATGGTAACACAGTATGGAATGACTGAGAAGTTTGGTATGATTGGGCTTGAATCCGTAGAAGGCAAATATCTTGACGGGCGTACTGTATTAAATTGTGGTGATGCCACAGAAGCCCAGATAGATGAAGAAGTTATGCGTATACTTAAAGATTGCTACAACAAGGCTGAGGAGCTGTTATCAGGTGACAGGCCTGCACTTGACAGCCTTGCAGAGTTTCTTATTGAGCATGAAACAATTACAGGTAAGGAGTTTATGAAGATTTTCCGTAAAGTTAAAGGCATTGAAGAACCAGAAGGGGATAATTATGACATGCTTGTACTGGATGTTGATGGTACGCTTGTTGGTTCAGATAAACAGATTTCAGAAAAAACAAGGGAAGCAGTAATTGAAGCCCAGAAACGCGGCAAAACAGTTGCAATTGCATCAGGGCGTTCTATTGCAGGGATAAGGAAAACCGCTTCAAATATTGCACTTGAACAGTATGGCGGTTATGTAATAGCTTACAATGGCACTACAGTAATAAATTGTAAGACAGGTGAATGTATTTATAACCAGATGGTATCACCAGAAATGGTTAAACCTGTTTATGAAGCCGCAAAAAAGGCTGGCGTAGGCATAGTTGTCTATAACGACAATACAAAAGAAATGGTTTCGGGAAATGGGCTTAATGAATATATAGAAATTGATGCAAAGGCATGTAATGTTACAATAAATGAAACAAATGATTTTGTTAAGGCAATAAATTTCCCATTTAATAAATTCCTTTTAAGCGGCCCGCCAGAGTATATGGCAGAAGTTGAAAAAATTATGGACAGTGAATTTGGTGACAGAATGAATGTATTCAGGTCAGACCCATTTTATGTTGAACTGCTGCCAAGATATGTAGATAAGGGCGTTGCAGTTGAAAAGCTTATAAAACACCTTGAAATACCACGGGAAAAGATTATATGCATAGGTGACAGTTATAACGATATGCCAATGCTGCGTTTTGCAGGAATGGGCGTGGCAATGGGAAATGCACAGCAGGAAGTTAAAGAAATGGCAGATTATATAACAGAATCAAATGATGAAGATGGAATAGTAAATGTTATAGATAAATTTATGACACCAAAACCAGAAAAGGAAGATACAAGTAAAGAAGAAACCAAGGCGCTGCCAGAAAACTAATACTACAGCCAAGGGGCTTACCTTCACTAGGCAAGCCCCTTGCTTTATTCGCCCGTTATCAGCGCCATTGGTGTATTTTTTCTAATTTTAAAGGATAACAGGCATGTTGCCAGAAATGTAAATAATACTAATCCTGCGCCTGCTGTTATATTAAATGCCAGTGAAACTTTAAATGTACATTTTACTATCCCTATCCCGTTTAAGAATAATGCAGTAAGAGGGTTAATGAATATTGAACTGGCAGTAATGCCAGCAATTGTTGAAATTATTACAGCAGGCATAAAGCTGGCGGCTGTCTGTAACATAAGCTGTCCTGTAGTGTATCCCATAGCTTTCATAATTCCATAATCTTTCTGTTTGCTGTTAAGCATTGTCCTGACAAGAAGGTACATTACAAATATAATTACTATTAAGCTTAGTATAAGGATACCTGCTACAATAATTTCCATAAGTGTAACATAAATTGTGCCTGTCCCCTGCACTACCGCAAATATATTTACAGAATTTACCATGCCATCACCAAGCTTCTTTGATACATTCCTGTTGAATTTATCAATATCTGTACCATCTTCCAGATTAATATAATAATTTTCCTCTTGTAACACAGCCATGCGTTTGTAACCATCACTTGATAAAAGGCAGTCTTTTCCAAGATTATTGGAAATCTGAGTAAATCCTGAAATAATATATGGCGCTTCCATCCCACCTGCCGTAAGTATAATTTCATCCCCTGTTTTTAACCGGTTTTATTTGGCATATTTAACGCCAACTGCTATTTCATTATCATATTTTGGAAATCTTCCCTCTATACATATATCCTGGTTATTAACTTTTGAAAAATCATCTGATATAGTTGCGGCTAAAACGCTTCCTTCTTTATGCTGTACATTTACTGAATTGTAAAGATAAGCTTTCTGCACATTACTGTCCTCTTCCATTATCTGCATAAACTTTTCCCTGTAACTGGCTTTTATATTAATTGAGGAATCCGCTACTTCTCCAACAACCATATTAATAAATGGATTGATATCAATAAACATATTAGTTACCATAAGCCCTGAAAATACTATGATAAGTGAAAGTGCAAGCATTGTAATGCATATTATGATATTCCGCTTAACTCCTGAAAAAGTTATTTTAAGTGCAAGTGCCATATGTAATGGTGCTTTTGTTGTTTCAAGCGGTATATGGTTACGTTTAAAATTATGTGTCTGTATACCCTGCCGTATTGCAACAACTGGTTCTATTTTCTTTACCCTGTGCGATGAAAACCATACAACAAACAATACAGTTCCTGAAATAAAGGCAACCGCCAGAATAAACGGCAAAGGCAGAAACCTGGTTTTATATGGAATACCTGTCTGCGAAACCATCATTGTATTTATAGCAGGAAAAAGGCTGTATGAAAAGCCTGCACCAAAAACAGCAGTTATAAATGTAATTCCAAAAAATTGCAATACAAGGGCTGAAACTATCTGCCTGCTTACATAACCTTCTGCTTTTAATACACCAATACTCTTCATATTTTCCTGTATATAATTGGTTACATTGGAAGATATAACCACAAGTACAATAAGGGTTATCAAAAAAGCCATCAGGCTTATAACTTCTGAACATATCATCTGCGAAATATAACGTGAAGAGGATATAAGCGCATAAGAATTGCTTGCAGCATATACCCGTGGATATGCTTTAGAAAGCTTATCCTTTATATCTGCCTCAAAGCTTTCACTTCCAAGCTTGTCTTTCATCCTTACTGGAACAAAATAAGATTTTTCTGCATATCCATTTTCTTCCAGCTCCTTATACTTATCTCCTGTAAGCAGCATTGCACAAAAACCGCAGTTATGTGAACCTGCCATTACACTATTTGTAAAACCACATATTGTATAATCTATTGTTTTGTTTCCGATTTTAAAGCTTATAGTTCCCCCTGTTTTTATATCCTTGTCTGTAGAATAAATTACAGGAAGGTATACACCACTTTTCTGGTTTCCTTCTTCTATAATTTCAATCCTTTCTACTTTATGTTTTATTGCCTTTTCTTTATTAAGGAATATAAATTCTGTACTTATATTTCCGCCATTGTAATGAAATGAACCAGTTGCATCCATTGCATTATTTATGCTAAATTGTGTTGTACGGCTGTCTTTCCTGAGCGTTTCTGAAATAAAACCCTTAACCTCCGGGCTGCTGCTTTTTACTGAAAGTGTAACATGCCCTGCATTTAATTTATCATGGTAACGGTCAAAATTGCACTTATAATCCATAGACAGCATCAGCCATAAATTTAACATTAATGCTGCAAAAAATACAAGGGCAACTGTTGCTATAGTCTGCCATTTTGCCCTGCATATATTTGAATGGGCAATAAGAAAATATTTTCCCATACTACCACCCCATTTCTTCAAGAAAACCTGACAGCTTTCTATGCCGTCCTTCATCCCCATGTTTATACTTTCCAAGAAGGCACTCCCCTAAAATTATGCCATCTTTAAGGTATAAAATGCGGTCTCCGCGCCTGGCAGAACGCATATCATGTGTAACCATAACTACACTCTGTCCCTGTTCATTAAATTTAGTAAGGGTATCAAGCACATCAAGCCCTGTCTTTGAATTAAGCGCTCCCGTAGGCTCATCAGCAAAAAGGATTTCTGGTGAATTAATTAATGCCCTGACAATGCCGGAGCGCTGTGCCTCGCCCCCTGAAACCTGTGCTGGAAATTTTTTCTGTGTTTCCTCTGGTATGCCGACAGCCTGGAACAATTCCTTCGCACGCTTTATAATTGCCTTTTTATCCCTGTTAATAAGAAACCCTGATGAAAGCACATTATCCATTATGCTCATGCTTTCAAGCAGGTAAATCTGCTGGAACACAAAACCACAGTGCCTGCGCCTGAATACCGCAAGCTGGTCGGGTGTCCAGCCGGATATAACTTTATCTCCAAATGTAATTGTACCAAGTGAGGGTTTATCCATTCCTGAAAGCGCATACATAAGAGTGGATTTTCCTGCCCCGCTTGCACCCATTATTACTGTAAAGCTTCCTTTATATAGCTCTAAATCAATATTTTTCAGAACATGCTGCAAAGTTCCTCCGCTGGAAAACGACTTGCTTAATTTAGCAGTTTTTAAAAGTATTTTTTCCATAATAATCCCCCTTTTTAGAATTTATTTTATTGCCTTCTGTCAATTCTATTCTACTTTTCAAGCCCTTAAATGTCTTTAGCCAATCCTTAAATAATCCTTAAATATTATATAAGTGCTGGATGGCTGGATAGTAATAGAATTTTTAGTTAATGCTTTATGAAAAGTTGCATATAAGCAAGATATATTGTATACTAGATAACAGAGGCATTTTTTGTGCATATAATATATACGGTTTTAAATAACGATAGTAATGAATAATTAAATATTGATATATACACATAAGACGGGGTAACGATGAAAGAGAAAGAATGGCGGGGATTTGCAGTACAAAGCGTTGTGCTTCTTGTTATTGTACTGGCATTATCTGTTTTCCATCCAGGGAACATTATAAGTGAAAATGGCACAAAAGTTATGGCTGATGGTGCAACAGAAGACAAAAAGAGAGTTAAAAAGAAAGAGGCTTTACAAGAATATGAAGGGCCAGTCAGGACAGATGAAGCACATATAAAGGCACGTAGCAGTACATATATTAAAATACCAAAAACTGTGGTGCCGACAGGAGCATCAATATATTTAACAGATAATTATATGAAACGGGGTATCAAGCTTGTTATTGGCGGTACAGCAGGAAAGAAGCTTAAAAAAGAGGATATTGCCAGGTATAATAATGGCAGCAAGTTTACTGGAAGCACCAGTAAAAAAAATAAAAAAGATATTGTGGAAAATATAAGTACAAGGTATTACCTTACTAAGAAAAAGAAATACAGGACGGTTTTTGATTTTAAAACAAGACACCTGTATGTACCTGTACTTTATGAAACAGACACAGGATACTTTATTTCACTTGCAAGGCCTAGAGATGTATATGACAGGATAATAGTTTTAGATGCGGGGCATGGTGGTATTGATGAAGGGACTTCTTCTGCAAAAGGCCACCATGAAAAAGAATACACACTTCTTGTACTGCAGGAACTTAAAAAGCTTATGGACAAGACAAATATTAAGGTATATTATACACGCCTTAGTGACGAGAAAGTGACAAAGGCTGCCAGGACAGACCTTGCCAATAATCTGGAAGCAGACCTTTTTATAAGCATACACTGTAATTCATCAGAAAAAGGTGATGGAAAGGCTTATGGTGTAGAAACATTATATTCAAAAAGGAAACCTGTTAATTCAAGGCTTGGCAACAAGAAACTCTCACAGATACTGCTTGATAGTGTTGCAGAAGAGGTAGACAATAAAAAGCGTGGCGTTATAAGAAGGGAAGGGCTTTATATTATGCATCATTCTGATGTTCCTGCATCAATTATAGAAATAGGGTATATGTCTAATAAGTCAGACTTAAAATATATATTAAGCAAGAGTGGCAGGAAAAAGGTTGCCAGAGGTATTTATAAAGGGATTATGGAGGCACTGGGATGAAGAAAATTATTGTTGCTACCTGTAATGAACATAAAATAAAAGAAATACGTGAAATTCTTGCAGGTGATGGCATAGAATATGTATCATTAAATGATGAAGGGCTGTCAGACATAAGTATTACAGAAGATGGCTCTACATTTAAAGAAAATGCAGTAATAAAGGCAAAAACGGTATCAGAGGCTACAGGTTTAATGGTGCTTGCCGATGATTCAGGGCTTGAAGTTGATTATCTTGGAGGTGCCCCTGGGATTTATTCTGCCAGGTATATGGGTGAAGATACACCATACACAATTAAGAACAACCATATAATAGACCAGCTTAAAGATGCTAAAGGTGAAGAGCGAAGTGCAAGGTTTGTATGTGTAATGGCGTGTGCATTTCCTGGTGGAAGGGTTATTACCACAGAAGGAAAGGTAGAGGGCCGTATTGCATATGAGGAACAGGGGGAGAACGGTTTTGGATATGACCCTGTGTTTTATCTTCCTGAAAGAGGATGTACAACAGCACAATTAAGCCCAGAGGAGAAGAACAAATTAAGCCACAGGGGCAGGGCTTTAAGGGCGATGCATGGAAAGCTGTCAGAAGAAGGGATAATATAACGCCTATGAAAATATTAGTAGTAAGCGATACACATGGCAACAATACAAATCTCAGGAAGGCAGTAGCCAATATGGGAGAAAACCTTGATTTAATGGTACATCTGGGTGACTTTATGTGCCACCCGGATGTTATAAGGGAAATTGCAGGATGTCCTGTTGAAATTGTAAAAGGAAATTGTGATTCATTTACAGGTATCCAGCCAGCCAGGCTTATAGATATAGCAGGGCACAAAGCATTTATTACACATGGGCATATATATGGTGGCAACTGGGGGATAGGCACTATGAAGGATATTGCCAGGGAGAATGGGGCAGAAATAGTTATGTTTGGGCATACACATGAACCAGTAGTGGATAAAACCCCTGGCATGACAGTAATAAATCCTGGCAGCCTGTCAAGGCCAAGGCAGGATGGCGGCAGACCTACATATATTGTTATGTCTGCCAGCGATAATGGAAGTATAGATTATTCAGTGGTATATATGTAATAAAAGGATGGGAAAGCCAGGGCTGGCTTTAAAGGAATGAGGTGGAACATGCAGCTTACAGATAAAGAGTTTTCATGGATTGTATCATATGTTCATGGAAAATATGGAATTAACCTGTCACAAAAAAGGGTTTTAATTGCAGGAAGGCTTGAAAATTATCTTTTAAAGAATGGCTACCAGAGTTACAGTGAGTATATAGCTAAAGTGGAACAAGACCCGGCTGGCGAGGAAGCTACCAATATGATTAATGTACTTACTACAAACCATACGTTTTTTATGAGGGAACCTGTGCATTTTGAATATATGCAGAAAGTAGCGCTTCCCTGGATAAAACAAAGTGCTGCTGCAAAAAAAGATGCAAGGGTATGGTCAGCGGCTGCCTCAACAGGTGAAGAGCCTTATGTAGTTGCAATGATATTGAAAGAATTTTTTGGAATGGACCCTGGATGGAATACACAGGTGCTTGCAACAGATTTGTCAACGAGGGTACTTAAACATGCGATGGAAGGAAAGTACCTTGCGGAACAGATAGCACCACTGCCTGATAAATGGAAGAGAAAGTATTTTACACGTGTTTCTAACGAAGAGTACCAGGTAAAAGCAGAATTAAGGAAAGAGTTAGTGTTCAGGCAGTTTAACCTTATGGATGATATTAAGTTTAAGGGGTTGTTCCATATAGTTTTTTTACGGAATGTTATGATATACTTTGATGAAGACACTAAAACAAAGCTTCTTAACAGGATTTACAGCCATATGGAACAGGGAGGTTTCCTGTTTATTGGGACAACAGAAAGCATAGATAAAGTAGCGACACCTTTTAAATATGTGCAGCCGTCAATTTACATGAAAAGATAAATGGTGGTGTTAAACTAAATTTAAAGAAGGGATGTAAGATTATATGAGGCCTATAAGAGTTTTAGTAGTTGATGATTCGGCATTGTTCAGGAATATGCTGTCACAAATACTGGACAGTGACCCTATGATTCATGTAGTGGCAACAGCAGCAGACCCATACCAGGCAAGGGACATGATTATACGTTATGAGCCTGATGTAATGACACTGGATGTTGAAATGCCAAGGATGGATGGCATAGCATTTCTTAAGAGGCTGATGCCACAACATCCTATACCTACAGTTATGATTAGTTCCCTTAATTCGGCAGTTTTTGATGCAATGGCAAATGGGGCAGTTGACTTTGTAGACAAACCGCAGAACCTTAGCAAAGAGAAAATGAGTGCCTGGATAAGAGGAGAGCTTATAACAAAGATTAAGATTGCCTCTACAGTAAAAGTAGGCAGGTATAAGGCAGCAGAGGAATTTAAGGTAAATTCTACTGGCAGGCAGTATCCAAATAAAGTGGTTGCAATAGGGGCTTCTACGGGAGGCACAGAAGCAATTTTTAGTGTAGTAAGCAAGTTTAATGTTGATATACCTGGTACAGTTATTGTACAGCATATGCCGCCTGGATTTACTAAAATGTATGCTGAAAGACTTAATAACCAGTGCAGGGTTGCTGTAAAAGAAGCTGAAAATGGTGATATACTTGAAAGGGGCAAAATCCTTCTTGCAGCTGGTGACAAACATATGCGTCTTGTGAGGTCAGGCAATGTATACCGTGTGGAGTGTAAAGAGGGTGAAAGGGTGAATGGCCACTGTCCTTCAGTTGATGTACTGTTCCACTCAGTTGCATCCGCCGCAGCAAGCAATGCTGTAGGGGTAATCCTTACAGGTATGGGCGGTGATGGTGCGCTGGGGCTTGCTGCAATGCGCAAGTCAGGTGCACATACAATAGGGCAGGATGAAAAGAGCTGTGTTGTATATGGTATGCCAAAAGTTGCCTTTGATTTGGGGGCAGTTGAATACCAGGTACCACTGGAAAATATTGCGGCAAAGGTGTATAATATACTTAATTCAATACCTTGATATATAAGGAATTTATATTTATAGTACCATCTGCTTAATAAAGCATGGTAGAATGGAGGTAATTATGAGAATACTTATCGCAGAGGATGATTTTGCAAGCAGGAAGTTTATGCTGAAATTTTTATCAAAATTCGGTGAGTGTGATGTAACAGTTGATGGTATGGAAGCAGTAGACGCATACCTTATGGCGCTTGATGCAGAAACGCCTTATGACTTGGTATGCCTTGACATAATGATGCCAGCATTTGATGGTTACCAGGCTTTAAAGGCTATAAGGGATATTGAACAGGAAAGGAAGATTCCTGAAGAGGAAAGGGCCAAAATCATTATGACAACAGCTTTAAATGAAAGTGCTAATGTAAATAAGGCATTTGACCTTGGCTGTGTAGGATATGCTGGAAAGCCTATAGACCAGGCAAAATTTGAGAGCGTTTTAAAGAAACTGGAACTGATACCATAAGATAAGAAAGGAGTAAATAATGTCTGATGATATGATTACAGAAGGCATGCTGGATATGTTTATATTTGAAACAGAGCAGGGCCTTGAAAATCTTGAAAATATATGCCTGGACAGTAAGGATGCAGGCGCTTTTGATGAAGACAATGTAAATGAGATATTCCGTATAATGCATACTATAAAAGGCGCTTCTGCTGTTATGATGTACCAGAATATAGCTACGCTGGCACATAGACTGGAAGATGTATTTTATTTTATAAGGGAAAATAATCCTGAAAACGTGCCTCATGAAGAACTTGTTGATGATGTGCTGGAAGTATCTGATTTTATAACAAACGAACTTGAGAAGATTAAGGATGGCATGGAATCTGATGGTGATTCAACAGAACTTATTGACAGGCTTACAGTATTCCTTGACAAGATACAGGGAAATGTCCCAAATGAAACAATAGTCCCTGTAGAGGAAAAACCTTTACAGGAAACACCACATTTCTATATTGCGCCTGTTGCATCTGAGGACAGCAGGTTTTACAGTATTTTTATCACTTATATGAAAGACCTTGATATGGCAAATATAAGGGCGTATATGGCTGTAAATTCACTTAAAGGTATTGCTGAGGATATACTTTTTACACCTGCTGATATAATTTCAAACCCTGAAAGCTCTAATGTTGTACTTGAATTTGGATTCAGGATTGCCCTCCAGACGACAGAAGGACCTGACAGGATTATGGAACTTGTTAATTCCAGTGCAGGCATAGAGAATATAGAAATTAATGAATGTACAACTGAGGAATTTCTTGAGTTCTGTGCAGAGGCAGAAGCACCAATGTCAAGTGCTGGTGAAGTCCTTACAGAGCCTATTGAACAGCCTACAATACTTATAGACAGCCAGAAACCACAGGCTGTAAAAGAAGAGATGGCAAAGCAGGCAGAAACGCAAAGTGCCACAGCAGATGCTGGCAAAGATGAAAAGCCTGCCAAAAAAGCACCTGTAAAGAGACCTGTATCAAAGAAAGGCGAAGCACAGAGCTTTATAAGTGTAAATATTAAAAAGATGGATTTGCTTATGGATCTGATAGGCGAGCTGGTAATCGCAGAAGCGACTGTATTACAGAATCCAGATTTAAAAGTACCAGGGCTTGACCTTTCTAATTTCCAGAAATCAGCAGCGCAGTTATCAAAGATTACATCTGAACTCCAGGATGCAATTATGGCAATGCGGATGATGCCGCTTAAAAATACATTCCAGAAGATGAACCGTATTGTATATGATACATCTAAGAAGCTTGGCAAAGATATTGAGCTTGAAGTAATTGGTGAGGATACAGAAGTTGATAAAAACATAATTGAGCATATATCCGACCCTCTTATGCACCTTATACGTAATTCTGTTGACCATGGCATTGAAAGCAATGAGGAACGTGCAGAAGCAGGCAAGCTTGAAAAAGGAAGGATTGTACTTGAAGCTAAAAACGAAGGCGGACAGGTATGGATATCTGTTTCTGATAATGGGCATGGGCTGAACAGAGAAAGTATCCTTGCTAAAGCAAAGACAAACGGGCTTCTTGGCAACCGTTCTGAGAAAGAGCTTACAGACAAGGAAGTATTTAACTTTATCACACTTCCAGGATTTTCTACTAAAAAGCAGGTCACAGAATATTCAGGGCGTGGTGTAGGAATGGATGTAGTTGTAAAGAATATACAGGATGTAGGAGGCATGTTAGATATAGAGAGTGTACAGGGTGAAGGCTCAACGATGACTATGAAAATCCCTCTTACACTTGCTATAATTGATGGAATAATATTCTCTGTAGCAGATACAAACTTTGTGTCACCTACAAACAGTGTATCAGAATTTATCAGGCTTTCAAGTGATAAGCTTATAGTTGAGCCTGATGGTGAAGAGTATGTAATGATACGTGAAGAATATTACCCTCTTATCAGGCTGAATAAGTTCTACCATCTTAACGGGGCAGTCGACAATATAGAAGATGGCATTGTAGTAGTGCTTACACATGAAGACAGGAATTTTGCAGTATTTGCAGATAAACTTGTAGGGGAGCAGGAAATAGTTGTTAAGCCTATTCCTTCATATATTAAGAAAGTAAACGGATTATCAGGATGTACACAGCTTGGTGACGGAAGCATAAGCCTTATTATAGATGCTGGTGCGCTTGCAAGGGCATAGAAATATAAAATTTTAAATGCCACCGGAAAAAGTTCTATGCCAGTTCTTTTTCCGGTGGTATTATTATAGAATTTAATATAAGGAAAATAGAAGCATAAACGAAAGGAAAGATTATATGTTTTCAGAGCAGGAACTTGGTGGGATTGTACAACAGATTACGCAGAATTATAAAAATGAAGAACTTTTTTATATTAAAAACGGGTGCTGTATGCCTGGCAGGGACTGTATAATACATATAATGTTAAGGCTCCGCCAGATTATGTTCCCTGGATACTTTGATGATGAATACCTTGGCAGGACTGTACCAGGATATTTTGTAGGGCATAATATATTAAAGCTCTATGATGATTTGCTATGCCAGCTTAAATCAGCATTTATACAAGTGTCACAAGATGATGTGCATGAAAAGGATATTGCAAAAAAAAGTGAGGAAATATGTACAAAATTTTTTACATCACTTGGCAATATACAAAATATGCTTTTAAAAGATGTGGAAGCAGCATATAATGGCGACCCGGCAGCAAAGACAAAGCAGGAAATAATTTTCTGCTATCCAGGGCTTCTAGCAATATTTGTATACAGGATTGCACATGAACTTTATAAAATGGATGTACCACTTATACCACGTATTATGTCGGAGTATGCGCACAGCCACACAGGAATAGATATAAATCCTGGTGCTGAAATTGGGGAGTATTTCTTTATAGACCATGGCACAGGTGTAGTAATAGGGGAAACTACGATAATAGGTAATAATGTAAAAGTTTACCAAGGCGTAACACTTGGGGCACTTTCAACAAGAAGCGGCCAGCTTTTACGTGATATAAAAAGACATCCAACCATAGAAGATAATGTAACCATTTACTCAAGTGCTTCAATACTTGGCGGCGAAACAGTAATAGGCAAAGGTTCAGTTATAGGTGGCAACGCATTTATAACAGAATCCGTCCCTCCAGGAACAAGGGTAAGCGTAAAAAACCCTGAATTAAAATTTACAGAAAAAACTGCAAGCTTGTCAATAAATGAATTGTTTGATTAAATATGCAGATAGTATAGAAATGGGGATAAGTAATGAAATACGATTGTCTTGTTGTAGATGATGAAAAAATGCTTGCAGACAGTACAGCCCAGTATTTTAATTTATTTGGTGTGAAAACCATAGCAGTATATAGTGCAGCAGAATGCAGGGATTTTTTTAAGCAGGATAAAGCGTGTCTTGTCCTGCTTGATATAAACCTTGGTGGCATCAGTGGTTTTGAATTGTGCAAAGAACTCAGGGAAAAAACAGATATACCTATTTTATTTATTTCTGCAAGGACAAGTGATGATGATAAAATTGCTGCATTTGGAATTGGCGGTGATGATTATGTGCAAAAACCCTATTCGCTTAGTGTACTGCTTGCAAAGGTAAAGGTGGTACTTAAGCGGTATGGCAAACGCACCAGTAAAGAATACTCTGATGGCAGTCTTTTAGTAGATTTTGATGCAATGCAGGTATTTATTAATAATGAGCCAGTAAAGCTTACACAGCTTGAATTTAAGCTGTTATCTTATTTAATACAGAATGAAAACAGAGTAATATCCAAACAAGAACTTTTTGAAAATGTCTGGGAAGATAAATTTACAGGTGATGGAACACTGAATGTACATATACGTAAAATACGTGAAGCAATTGAGCGCAACCCAGGCAACCCTGAATATATTATTACTGTATGGGGTGGCGGCTATAAGTTTAGTGGAGGAAGATAATGAATAAACGTTTATTTATATCCAGCATGGTATTTGTATTTATTACAGAAATTGCCTTGCTGGTTATTTTTGCATTGCAGAAAGTGGAAAACCTCCAGGATGCTGTTGCTGTAAATGAGGTTGTACATTTAGTGCAGGAAAAGTGGAATACAGCAGAATGGTATCAAGACAGGACAGGTCTTGGATATACTGTAATTGACAGTAAAGGAACGGTTTTATACAAGAGCAGAAATGGGATAAGTGAAAGCATAAACCAGGCAGTATTACACAGGGATACAATTCTTGATATAGAAACAAAAGGAAAAACTCCAGGTAAAATAATTATTTATAATGAAAGTGCACAAGAAATGCAGAAGTGGAAACAAAATGCAGTTATTATAATTATATCTGCCATAACTGTACAATTTATTATTTGTGCACTGTATTTTATTTATATTAAAAAAACTATAATATCACCATTTAACAGGCTTAAAGACTTTGCTGGACGGATTGCTGGCGGCAATCTTGATATTCCTCTGGAAATGGATAGGCAAAATCTTTTTGGTGCATTTACAGAAAGTTTTGATATTATGCGTTCAGAACTAAAAAGGGCACAATTAGCAGAAGCAGAAGCAAACGCAAGTAAGAAAGAGCTTGTTGCAAAACTTTCCCATGATATTAAAACTCCAGTTGCAAGTATTAAAGCAGTTTCAGAATTAGGCGCTGCACTGGCAGACAGAAACAGGGACAAGGAAAATTATACAAATATCATTAATAAAGCCGGCCAGATAAATGCCCTTGTAACTAACCTGTTTACTGCCACACTTGATGAACTGAAACAGCTTAGTGTAGTGCCATCTGTTATAGAAAGCAAAGAATTAAAGGAAATGCTGCAGAGTTCTGATTATTTTGGTTATGCTTCTTTAACTGAAGTACCAGGCTGCATGCTGCATGTGGACAGGCTGCGTTTACAACAGGTGTTTGATAATATATTTGCGAATTCATATAAATATGCAGACACCAGAATAGATGTATGCTTTTTAATTGACGGTAAAAACCTTAAAATAATTATAGAGGATTATGGTGGAGGCATAAAAGAAGAAGAACTGCCATTTATAAAGGAGAAATTCAGGCGGGGAGGCAATTCAGAAGGCATTGAAGGTTCAGGGCTTGGGCTTTTTATTTCAGATTATTTTATGAAAGAAATGGGCGGAGGGCTTGTAATAGAAAATGGGAAAAACGGGCTGAGGGTTACAGTTGAAATTTCATTATCCGGAACAGTGTCTGGGAGAAAATAAGTCCAGGCAGGAATTACAAATAATCCCCACCTGGACTTACCTACTACCATCTAATAAACAAATTTTACTTGTTAGCATTAATATATAATTGCATATATCTACTTTTACTTGTAGTTACTACTTATTCTCCTTTGTAAGCTCATAAGCAATTTTTAACAGCCGTCCTATATTTTCTAAAGTACTTGGTTTAAAACGTTCCAATGTTGCTACAATTTCATTTTCTGCCTTATCCGCACTTTCACCAATCATAATATAATCCATGCTTACATCCAGAGCTTTTGACAAATTCAACAATGTTACTGCTGAAAAACCTTTTTTATTATTCTCAATCTCATACAAAAACTTTTCTGATATTTTTGCCATATATGCAAGCTGTTCTCTTGTATAATGTTTCTCAGTCCTTAATTGTAAAATCCTTTCTCCTGCCGTTACTTTTTTCTCATCATCCATTATAAAGTATATCTCCCCCTTCAACCCGATTATAACATTACACATTTATTTTCAAAATGTGCGGAAGTTACAATTCACAGGAACTTTTGTTCCTATTATCTAAAAAAAACTGCTGTCCGGTTTAATAAACAGCAGTTTTTTAACAGGCATACAATGAAAAATCCAACATGGCATTTTCATTTCATAAAAATTGTATAAATCCAGTATATTATTCCCAAAATCCACGAACTGAATATCCCATATAAAATTACAGGGCCAGCAATTGAAAATATCTTACAGCCCACACCAAAAACATCCCCTTCTGCCTGGAACTCAATAGCAGGCGAAACAACAGAATTGGCAAAACCAGTAATAGGCACAATGCTTCCTGCACCTGCAAACTGTCCAAGTTTCTGGTATATATTAAAACCTGTAAGTATTATGCTTATTCCTATTAAAGTCATTGTACTGTAAAGCCCTGCAAGTTTGTCATCATTTCCCATTGATTTATATATACTACAGAATATCTCCCCTAAAAGGCAGATACTTCCCCCTGTTATAAATGCTTTTATACAATTTAAAAAAACATTATTTTTAGGAGTCATATTTTTTACGTATTCATTGTATTTTTCTTTCTGTAAATTGCTGTCTTTTTCATTTATGATTTCTTCTATCCCAGGATTATCCCTGTCTTTTTCTTTCACAAAAAAACCCCCTTTTATAACTAAATACTTCCACAGAAAAATAACTGGTATAATGTGCCAAGGCCTTTACCTAGTGCAACCATAACAACAATTACTGGTATCCCGGTTTTTAAATCAAGCCTTTTAAAAAGAATTGGTATTACTTTCAGGCTTTCAGCAAGCGACATTGCAAGCGCACCTGTAAATATCCCTGCAAATAAACCTGCAACAGCCATGCCAGCAATGCCAATATGCACATTTAATTTGTATACAGTTATAAGGCTTCCAACTGTACCCCCAAGTGCTATTGCTGTTTCCATCTTATATATATCACATCCTATTTTCATGCCCCCTGCCAGCCTTGGCACTACTTTTAGTATTGTAATAAGTGCAAATGTCCCAGCAGCTACTGAAATACCACCAGAAAAACCAATTACAGCTAGAACAATGTTCTGGAAAATTTCCATCCCAGCACCGCCTTTCCAGTTTATTTTATCATTTTGCCTTCCCTTGATGAATCTGCAATTAAAGTTTTATTTAAATCCTCTTCAAATGTACGCATTTCCATATGGAGAGGTGTAGGGTCATCATGGACTTTGGCACTTTTAAAATGATTGTAAAATCCCAGTATACCTACAGGAATCCCAATGCTGTAAGCAATCTCCAGAATTGAACCGTCTGATTTATGCACACCTGTTACAAGATAGTAAAAATCATTAAATACATCCCCGACACTTACATCTGTGTTAAATGTCATAATCGTGAATGCCGAGCCAAAAAAAACAATAAGTGAAACAAACACAAGCTTAATATATTCAAGCCATTTTTTATCTGGTTTTGGCATTTTATACTCTACAATAAATTCTGGTTCACCGATATTCTGTATTGTAATACCAGGGTAAGACTTCTGTATTATCCCGATAACTTTTATCACTGAAAAAGCAAGGATTTCATCTTTATTTCCTTTGACCGTATATAAAACTGTACTTCCGATTTCTTTAACTATATTATTATCAGGTGAGTATATTTCCGCTACATCCTGTAACAATATTTTTTTATTTAATACCTGTACATTCTGGTCAATCTTAATATAAACTACATCAGCTTTCATTAATTTTTTCCATCCTTTATATAAAAGTCACCTGTACCATGCCTTATACTGTATAAAACAACACCAGTGCAGGCATTAATTAGGAAGGTTTAATTTATCATGGCTGAAGCTGAAAGCTGCAATGCCTATATCCGGCTCTTCATCATATGTCCTTTCAACAACCCTTCCATTTGCATATTCAGTCCTTGTATTGCGCAAAGATGCAAGATAACAGACTGTTGTAATAATCATTAAGCAAAAAACAAGTGCAATAAGCCATACTTTATTTTTCTTCATAATACCCCTCATTTCTGTGCTGTTAATAATACACCGTTACATACGGTGTCTGCGCATTAAAATTTGCAATATTACTTTCCCATTTGCTTCCGCTAATGCCACAAACAGGATTTATAACATGTAATTAGTATGGCTTATATATTTTTTTATATACATAATTTAAAATAAATGTTTTTCAGCATCTTGCTTTTTCACGCATGTTTTTTAAAATTTTTTTCTCAAGCCTGCTTACTTGTACCTGGCTTATTCCAAGCTCCTTTGCGACCTCTGTCTGTGTCATGTCCTTATAATATCTGTACTCTATTAATTTTCTTTCTTTTTCATCTAATCCGTCCAGCAATTGCTTTAAAAGAATATGGTTTAAAAGTTTTTCCTTCTCCTCGTCTTGTACTGAACCATTAAAACCAGTGCCATATCCGCCGCTGTTTGCAGAAGTGGAAATATAACTTGCGCCTCCCTGGCAGTTTTTTACAATCTGGTCTACCATATATATGTCTTTGCCCTCTGACTGGTAAACAGTCCTATAAATTGAGTCCACTTCACTGTTTGCTTCAAGTGCAAGGACTATGTCTTCTGGCGCAAGCTCAGTTACTGCTGCTATTTCTTTAATTGTCGCTGTCCTTCCCAGTTCCTGTCCCAGCAAATCAGCAGCTTTTTTTACCTTCCATCCATTTTCCTTAATTGTCCTGCTTACCTTAATCATTCCATCATCTCTTAGAAAACGTTTTATTTCGCCTGTAATCATAGGTACTGCATAGGTAGAAAATTTTACGCCAAACTGCATGTCAAAATTGTCTATTGACTTAATAAGCCCTATGCAGCCTATCTGGAAAATATCATCAACATCATATCCCCTGCCAGAAAACCTTTTTACAATATTCCATACAAGACCAACATTTTCTTCAACAATTTTGTTCCTTGCTTCCTTATCCCCTGCACGTGCTTTTTTTAATAATTCCATAATATCCATATGCACATACCATCCTTAACAGCATAAAATTTATTCCTGCACTTCACAAAGCCCTATTGTTTTTTCCAGAAAAACTTTTGTTCCTTTGCCTGGAACTGACTCCACTTCCAGCTTGTCCATAAATGCCTCCATAAATGCAAAACCCATTCCTGAACGCTCCCACTCAGGCCTTGTTGTATAAAGCGGCTCCATTGCCTTTGGTATATCATTTATGCCTGTACCATAATCTTCTATCACAATTTTTATACAATTATTATGTATATTGCATTCCATCATAATATCGCCTTCTTTATTTTCATACCCATGTATAATGCAGTTGGTAACAGCCTCAGACACAGCCGTTTTCACATCGGACAATTCTTCTAATGTAGGATTAAGCCTGGTTATATATGCTGCCACAACAGTCCTTGCAAATGCTTCATTTTCTGAACAACTCTCAAATATAATCTTCATACTTAACCTCCAAAGCCTTTATTGCATCCCCAGGCGTATCATATTTTTCAATTATCTTATATAAACCTGATATTTTAAATATCCTGTCTACTGCTTTTCCTACACTTGTTACAGCTGCCCTTCCACCAAGGAACATAACTTTCTTATACCTGCCCATTAGAAGCCCTATCCCTGAACTGTCCATAAAACCTACATCTTTAAAATCAAATATCACATGTTTTACATCCCCGGCTTCTATAAGCTTGTCTGAACGTTCCCTTAAAGATAAAACTGCATGGTGGTCTAAATCTTGTGTTACATATATAACCAGACAGTTTTTATACAGTTCATAATGGAAGCCTGCCACATTTTCTTTAACCATAATAACCTCCCATGCCACCTCTGGTGGCCCAATGCATAAATATTAATATTAATCCAGACAACAAAAATACCCTGCCAGAATAACATATAATGTAATTCTGGCAGGGTACTGCCTTTATCTGGTATTGTATCATGGATTTATCCAGCCAGGAACTGCCTGGCTTACACACCAAGCTCACGCAGCCTGCTGCTTGCATCTGCTACCCTTGGTGATTCTGGATACTCATTCACTATTTTTTCATAGTATTCCTTTGCCTTTTTAGGCTTTGAGGTCTGCTGGTATGTTCTTCCTAAGAAATACATTGCGTCTGTATTATCAGGGTTATATTCCAGTGCTTCCTGCAAAAGCTCTTTCGCTTTGCCATAATCTTTTGCACCTGCATATTCATTTTCGCCATTGTAAGCATCTCTTCCTTGTATATAAAGTTTCTCACTTGCTTCTTCAAATGACGCTTCTGCAATCCTGTTATATATCTTTTTGGCAGCATCTCCTGCAAGGCTCTGTTTGTCTATTTTTTTCAGGTTATGGGCAGCCTTTTCCATATCTTCATCCATAAAAAGCTCTGCTGCTTTGAACAGTTTGTCATATAATTCAAGAAGGCTGCTTCCAGAAACATTTCCATCTCCCTTTAACTCTTCAAGCTCACTATTAAGGTCTGCAATCTTTGCCTGTAATGTTTCATTCTGGCTTTTTAATGCAGTCAAGTCACTATCTGCTGCCGCCTGGCCTTCACTGTATTTTTTAAAATCATTATTTGCATTTTCTGCCTCTGAAGACCTGATATGCGGCATTATAAGGAAATACGTAAGTGCAAGTCCTGTAATTATGCCTATAATAAAATTTACAAACGGAAGCACAGAAGGCTTCTCCTCTTTATATGGGGTTATTGTCTTGTACTGGTCTGCTTCTTCAAGATGCGGAAGAGTTTTCCTTGTATTAACTTTAGGCTCTTCTGTTCTTGCTGCCAAAGGGTCTGCTTTAGGCCGGATATCTGAAAGCTCTTGTAAATATGCCAGTGTAGTTGTATTTGTTATGTCAACTTTAATAATATTATTCAGTATCTTTAAAGCCTTGGCACGGTTATCTTTCTTGTCCGACATCATATAAAGCAGTGCAAGAAGCTGGCTGGCACGTATAAATTTCGGGTTCTGGCTTGTAACTTTTTTAAGCTGTATAATTGCCATATCCTCATCACCATGCTTTGCAGAATCAAGCGCTGAATTATACTTCCTGATAACCTGGCTGTACATATCCAGTTTATTAGGGTTAGACTGTATTTCACCTATATACATGTCCGCATCATTGTTTTCTTCCTGGTAATGCTTGCTTATAACCCACTCACTTAAAGCAGCCACTATCTCGCCTGTTTCAAAATATATAAGCCCAAGCAGGTTTCTTGCATTGGTATTCAATTTATTAAACTGGAGGCTTTGCTTAAGTGAATATATAGCCCCTGTCAAATCCCTGATTTTTGCCTGCCCAAGCGCCTTATTATAATATACATTTGACAGGCTGGTAATCTTCCAATAATCCCTTAAATCCTGGCCACAGTTACTACACTTTGTTCTCCTGAATGGTACAGCAGCATTACATCTTGGACAGTTCATGGTTCTTCCACCCACTCTATAGATTTTTTACTATTGCTTTCATTGCCTGGTACAGTATTATTTATAATAGACTGCACTAAATCTGTAACATCTGTTGTCTTATTGCCATAAATAGCATCCTCTGCCTGCTCAATATCAAGACTTGGCTGGAATTTAGCCAGCTCTGCTTCAAAATCCATCTTACACTACCTCCTGTTAATCATCAACAAATATCAGCCGCAATTACCGGCATAAAAACATACTATTCGCCAATATTGTATACAATAATCCCTGCACCACGCCTTGCATATTCTACATGATGGTTTTCTTCCGTAACTAACACTTTTACCCCGTTGATAGTTATGGCAGTTCCTGGGTTTACTACTTTATTAATAGTAATTTTGGCAAGGTTTGCTTTGCCCATCTGGTCAAGTATTTCCTGTTCCTTTTTAGCCAGTTCATTAACCCTTGTATCACATTCTATTTTGCTCCTCATAAGCTGTATGCGCTTTTTGGACAAATCAGGATTGTCCGCTTTACTTAAAGCCTGCTGCACCTTTTCAAGTGCATCAACAACAGTTTTAAGTGTTTTTTCATTGTCTTCCTTATTCTGCTTACACTGTGCCAGAAGTGCAAATAAATCACCATCTACACCCGCTTTTACCTCTGTCCTGACCTCTGACATATTGCCAATAATATTAGCACTTATATATCTCATTGCTGATACAGAACCACCTACTATCACACCATATTTGCCAGAAACAATTATATCCTGCCCTGCTTCAATCCTGGTATTCATAATAGCGTTTGCCTGCACATCACCTTTACATGTTATGCTTGACTGCTCAAAAAACTTGCCTTTTACAGAGCCGCCTGCTTCTATTGAACCTTTTCCATTGCCCTGCATCCCGTTTTTCAGTACAACATCATTTTTTGCAGAAAGGTTTGCCTGCTCAACATACCCGTCAACAATTATAGAGCCCTTCTGTGATGTTACACTTACACCCGAAAATACATTGCCACGTATGTGTATATCATTCTGGAATTCTATATCACCAGTAGTAAATGATACATCACCTTCTATAACAAGTTCCTTATCTACAACAAGCCTCTCCGCAATATAAGTTACCTTTCCATCATACTTTGCTGTATATTCTGTACCTGAAGGGTCAATTACAAAGCCCTTGCCCTTTATCTTGGCTAAATCTTTCCCTTTCTTGGCAAGGATAGAACCACCAAATACATTTATGCCATCCTTGCAAGGTGTAGGCGGATGGTATACAACAAGGCGTTCTCCTTCAACAACAGACGGGACACTTCCATATTCTGAATAATCAACAGAACCATCCTTTAAAATCTTCGGTTTTGTGTCAATATGTGTGTCAAACAAAAATTCATACCAGCCATCTTTGCCATCAATTGCTGGTGTTGACTGGGCAAACTTCACTGTTCTGTTATAAACATTATTAGCTAGCATATTTTTAATTACTTCCGTACTTATGCCATGGATTATACCAATATCATTTGCAAGCTTTAAAACTGATTCCAGCGTATTTTCTGTGCCCCCGCTTGGCGGTGTTATACATATATATGCTGCATTCTCATCATCAGATACTGATATCTGTATATTACAAATACTATTTCCTGCTTCTACCATATCCTCCTGCATAAAATCCCTCCTCTGTCACTATATTTCCAACCAGCATTTCCATTAAGAGCAGAGTTACTTATCCTGATTATATATGAGTTTTTCATATATTGCAAGAACCCATGCAATTGTTAACTAAAACTTAACACTTTTATATTTAATTTTATAACTTTAAAAGCTCTTCTTCCACTTTGCACATCATTGCCTGGTATTTAGCTAGTTTTCCCTTTTCTTCTTCTATCTTTGATGCAGGTGCTTTACTCATGAATTTTTCATTGCCAAGCATCCTGTTTACACGCTTTAATTCACCTTCAAGACGTTTCTTCTCTTTCATAAGCCTTTCTTTCTCTTTTTCAAAGTCCACAAGGTCTGAAAGCGGCATATAAATTGTTGCATTACTAGTAACTGCTGATACTGCATTTTCTTCTATTCCTGCTTTATCTGTCTGTACTGCCACTTCTGATGCATATAACATATGTGAAAATGAGGCTGACAGCCTGCGGTACGTATCTGCCTGTTCCTCACTGTCTGCTACTATATAAACTTTTGCCTTGCGGGATGGTGCAACTTCCATTGAAGTGCGTGTGTTACGCACTGCCCTTATAACTGCTTTCATAATACTGGCATCCTGTTCTGCCTCTCTATTGTCCCACTCTTCTTTATACTCCGGCCATGAAGAGACCATTATTGACTCTTCTTCCTGCCTTATTGTACAGAAAATCTCTTCTGTAATAAATGGCATAAATGGATGCAGCAGTTTAAGTGATGCTACAAGAACTGTTTCAAGCGTCCAGAATGCAGCATTAGCAGCTTTGCTGTTATTTTCTTTATTAAAAAGCCTTGGTTTTACAAGCTCAATATACCAGTCACAAAATTCAGTCCAGATAAAATCATTTATTTTCTGTACAGCTATGCCAAGTTCATATTTCTCCATATTTTCTGTAACTTCCCTGGCCAGTGTATTAACGGCTGAAATTATCCATTTGTCAACAGCATATAAATCATTATATGCTGGCTCTGTAATTTTGTTGTCACCAAGGTGCATAAGGATAAAACGTGAAGCATTCCACACTTTATTGGCAAAATTACGGCTTGCTTCTACACGTTCCCAGTAAAAACGCATGTCATTGCCCGGCGCATTGCCTGTAACTAGTGTAAAACGCAGCGCATCTGCACCATATTTATCAATTACTTCTAATGGGTCAATCCCGTTACCAAGTGATTTACTCATCTTGCGTCCTTGTGAATCACGCACAAGCCCATGTATAAATACTGTATCAAATGGAACTTTGCCTGTCTGTTCTATGCCCGAAAACATCATACGCATAACCCAGAATGGAATTATGTCATATCCCGTAACAAGTGTGCTTGTTGGATAGAAATAAGCCATTTCCTCTGTTTCTTCTGGCCATCCAAGTGTTGAAAACGGCCACAATGCAGATGAAAACCATGTATCAAGTGTATCAGGGTCCTGGCGCATTGGCTTTCCGCACTTAGGGCATGCAGCACTGTCCTCTTTAGTAACCACCATTTCTCCACACCCGTCACAATAAAATGCAGGTATCTGGTGCCCCCACCAAAGCTGGCGTGATATACACCAGTCACGTATATTTTCAAGCCAATGGAAATAAGTTTTCTCAAAGTGCGGCGGAACAAACTTGGTATCACCATTTTTTACTGCATCTATTGCAGGTTTTGCAAGTGCTTTCATAGATACAAACCACTGTTTTGAAACCCTTGGCTCTACTGTAGTGCCACAGCGGTAACAAGTGCCTACATTGTGTGGGTGGTCTTCTGTCTTAAGAAGTGCCCCTTCTGCTTCAAGGTCTGCTACTATGGCTTTTCTTGCTTCATATCTGTCCATTCCTGCATATTTTGGGTAATCTTCTGTAATCTTTGCATCCTCTGTCAGCACATTTATAATTTCAAGGTTATGCCTAAGACCAACCTCAAAGTCATTAGGGTCATGTGCAGGCGTAATCTTAACAACACCTGTACCAAATTCCATGTCTACATACTCATCTTCTATTATTGGTATCTGCCTGTGTACAAGAGGCAAATCAAGCGTTTTTCCAACCATATGTTTATAACGGCTGTCATTTGGATTAACTGCTACCGCTGTATCACCAAGAAGTGTTTCAGGACGTGTTGTTGCAAGGTCAATATACCCTGTGCCGTCTGTTGTTTTATACCTTAAATGCCAGAAATGCCCTGCCTGGTCTTCATATTCAACTTCTGCATCTGAAATAGATGTAAGGCATTTCGGGCACCAGTTTATAATACGCTCTCCCCTGTAAATTAATTCTTTATTATAGAGTTTTACAAATACTTCTTTAACTGCCCTGTTACAGCCTTCATCCATTGTAAACCGTTCCCTGTCCCAGTCACAGGATGAACCGATTTTCTTAAGCTGGCTGGCTATACGCCCACCATACTGCCTTTTCCAGTCCCATACTCTTTCAAGGAATTTTTCCCTTCCAAGTTCCTCTTTGGAAGTCCCCTCACTTCTAAGCGTTTCTACTACCTTTGCTTCCGTAGCAATAGAAGCATGGTCTGTACCTGGCAGCCACAGTGCCTCATAACCTTGCATCCTCTTAAAGCGTGTCAATATATCCTGCAATGTATTGTCAAGCGCATGTCCCATATGGAGCTGCCCTGTAATATTTGGCGGAGGCATTACAATTGTAAAAGGCTTCTTATCCTTATTTACCTCTGCATGGAAATATTTCTTATTAACCCATTTTTCATAAGTCCTCTGTTCAATATCAGAGGGGTTATAATTCTTTTCTAATTCTTTAGCCATAAAATCCTCCATACCACCCCTGGTGGTTCAAATAGTTATAAAAATTGTAATCATTCTTATTACGCATCTGTGCATATTCCTGCGGAGCGTTTTTGCTTTATAAGGCGTGCTTTTTATAAAGCAAAAAAACCCTCTGCTTATAGCAAAGGGCGGACGTACCGCGGTACCACCTTTTAAACACAATAATAAATGCTGTAACATATACAAACTCATTACTGTCTCTTATATCTGTAACGGGATATCCCGCCGCTTCCTACTATAATTCCTGGAATGGGAATTTTTCAGAAACGGTGCTCCAAAGCTACTTTCCACACCATCAATTCCTATGAAGCCTTACAGCCTCCGGGCTTCCACTCTCTTGAGGCAAATGACGTGTACTCCTCTTTATCACTGCATTTAACTAGCTATTTGTTAAATTAATTTATAAAATTTATGCAATTTTAGACTTTGCAATTTCAACAAGTGCCGCAAAACCTTCAGGGTCACTAATTGCCATTTCTGAAAGCATCTTCCTGTTAAGGTTTATATCTGCAAGTTTAAGCCCGTGCATAAACCTGCTGTATGAAAGCCCGTTAATTCTTGCTGCAGCGTTAATACGTGCAATCCAGAGTCTTCTAAATTCCCTTTTCCTTTCTTTCCTGCCTGAGAAGGAAGAATTAAGAGCCCTCATAACGGACTGTTTTGCAACTCTGTACTGTTTAGACCTTGCTCCTCTGTAACCTTTTGCAAGTTTTAATATCCTTTTATGTTTTTTCTTTGCATTTAAACCGCCTTTAACACGTGCCATCTTAATTTCCCTCCTTAATTATTTTGAATATGGTAACATACGCTTCATCATTTTAGTGTTTGTAACATCAACTTCTACTGCTTTTCTAAGCCTTCTTTTTCTCTTTGGTGATTTCTTTGTTAAAATATGGTTTTTATTTGCATTCATTTTCATAAGCTTTCCCGTTCCTGTAACTTTAAAACGTTTAGCTGCTGACCTCTTTGTCTTTAACTTTGGCATAATTATATTTCCTCCTTAACTTGTGATTATATCTATATTAAGCCATTTACTGGACTTGGTAATCCCTAAATGCTTAAAACTAGCGTTTTTGTGACAAAAACATAACCATTGAACGCCCCTCCATCTTTGGCGCTTTATCTATTACAGAAATATCCTCAAGCAGTCCATAGAAACTGTCAAGGATTTGCTTGCTATAACTTATATGTGCCATTTCACGTCCACGGAAACGGAGTGTAACCTTAACTTTGTCGCCTTTAGCCAGGAACTTCCTTGCCTGGTTAGCCTTAGTATTAAGGTCGTTCTTGTCTATATTAGGTGAAAGCCTTACTTCCTTGACTTCCATAGTCTTTTGCTTTTTCTTTGCTTCTTTTTCCTTACGTGCCAGTTCATAACGGTATTTGCCATAATCAATAATTTTACATACAGGCGGCTTTGCACCTGGCGCAATCTTGACAAGGTCAAGTTCTGCTTCACGTGCCAGCTTCATTGCTTCTTTAGCTGGCATAATACCTAACTGCTCCCCAGTTTCACTAATCAGCCGGACTTCCTTATCCCTGATTCTTTCATTAATCATTAACTCGCTAATTGTAGTACACCTCCAAAATAATATAATATGAAAAAAACGTGGAAAGCAAAGACAATCCACGTTTATCTATTAATTAATATATATGCGCAAAATGCAGTGAATATAACTCCTGCCTGTAATATACCAATAATAAAACCCAAGTCACTTAAATGTGCTAAGGTGAGAGTGGATTACTCTACTTCGTTGCTGTCTGCAAATGCTATAATACAAAACAATATACTAGACAGCAATTGGAATAATAGCATATATGGAATGGATTGTCAAGTACTGTGGAATATTTTTCAGGACAATAAATAAACTGTAGTTACTATTCACAGCTACGCTGTTCATAGTAACTATCAGTGCTTTCAGCAC
>CAJTXH010000026.1 GCA_910580005.1 uncultured Lachnospiraceae bacterium
TAGTTTCTTAAGCTTGCAATACCAGTAATTTTTAACCTATATACATTAAAGGCAGCAGGTAACTTATATATCAGCAATTTTTAAAGTAGAAGGGAAGATGGTGTGTTAGTGAAACGCATATTTTTAGTTGAGGATGATAAGGAAATTGCCAGAAATCTTTCTCTTTTGCTTAGTTCAGAGGGTTTTAATGTTATACATGCAATTTCGCAGAAAGATGCTTTGGCAATGATTGGAAACAGCAAACCTTGCCTGGCTCTGGTGGATATTTCACTCCCAGATGGAAATGGTTTTGCAGTTTGTACAGAAATTAAGCAGGTATATGGTATTCCTGTTATATTTCTTACGGCGTCTGATGATGAGGCTAGTGTTGTAACAGGGCTTAATATTGGCGCTGATGATTATATTACAAAACCTTTCCGGCCACGTGAACTTGTGGCAAGGATTAATACAGCCTTGCGTAAATCGGGATATTCACCGTCCACATTTGAAATATGTGGGCTTCATGTTGATGTGGCAAGCGGTATTGTGAAAAAGAATGGTAAAGAAATATTCCTTTCTGCTCTGGAATACCGCCTGCTGCTTGTATTTATTAATAATCCTGGAAATATCATTACAAGAGACCGTCTGTTAGATGAATTATGGGACGCAGCAGGGGAGTTTGTAAATAATAATACATTGACAGTTTACATTAAAAGGCTGCGTGAAAAAATTGAGGATAACCCTGCTGCGCCACAGATTATATTAACTGTACGTGGTACAGGGTACAGGCTTGGAGGAAGTTATGTTTTATAACAGGGAAATAAAGCAGTTTAGCTTAGTTTTTATTATAATAACTATTATTTTTGCAATAGCAGGCATTGTAATATATCCAGCAGTTTTACTGCTGGTATTTTTTTCTGCTACTGCATATGGAGTGGCATTTTTTATATTTACAAAAGCCAGGTATAAAAGAATTGCACAGGTTTCAGAAAAGATTTGCACTGTGCTCTACAATCCTGGTTATTTATATATAGGCAGCCAGGAAGAAGGGGAGCTTTCAATATTGGAAACTGAAATAACAAAGATGGTTTTATGTATAAAAGAACAGAATGAAGCCCTTAAAAAAGAAAAAGAGCATCTTGCAAATTCACTGGAAGATATTGCACACCAGTTACGTACACCGCTTACATCTGCAAACCTGGTATTGTCACTTTTAAAGAATAACCCTGACAATAATACACGTAAAACATTGTTAAGGGAAACAGGAGAGTTGTATATCCATATGGACTGGCTTGTGTCTTCATTGCTTAAATTATCACGTCTTGACGCTGGAATTGTAGATTTACAGTGTGTACAGGCGGACTTAAGTAAACTTATAAATGAGTCATTAAGGCAATTCCAGATACAAATGGAACTGCATAATATTATAGTGAAGACAGATATACCAGAAGGTGCTGTTATATTGTGTGATTACAAGTGGCTTTTGGAAGCAATACAGAATATTATTAAAAACTGCATAGAAAATATTGCTGGCGGTGGGTTGATAGAGATTAGTGCTGAAGATAATGTATTGTTTACTGAGATAAAATTCCATGATAGTGGAAGCGGGCTTAAGAAAGAAGATTTACCATATCTGTTTGAAAGGTTTTACCGTGGAAAGGATGCCACCACAGCAGGATATGGAATAGGGCTTGCGTTATGTAAAACAATTATAGCCAGGCATGGAGGGACAATTACTGCAAAGAACCATAAAGACGGAGGAGCAGTATTTATTATGCGTTTTCCAAAGCATATGGATAAAGTGACAAATCTCTCACTTTAAAGTCACCATAATGTAATGAAGAAAACTTATTATATGGGTATACCATAAAAAAAGGAGGCTCATATAATGGAGTTTTTAAAAGTTGATAATTTGTGTAAAGTTTATGGCAGTAATGAAAATAAAGTAGTTGCGCTTGACCATGTTTCGGTTACGGTTGACAAAAATGAGTTTACTGCTATTATTGGTTCTTCTGGCTCTGGCAAGTCTACGCTGCTTCACAGCATTGCAGGGGTAGATGTGCCAACAAGTGGCAGGATATTGTTAAACGGGCAGGATGTATATGGACAGGGAAGTGAAAAGCTTGCAATTTTCCGCAGGCGTCAGGTTGGGCTTATATACCAGTTCCACAACCTTATCCCTGCATTAAATGTTGTAGAAAATATAACATTGCCTGTTTTAATGGACAGGCGCAAGCCAAATAAAGAGCGGCTGGATGATTTGCTGGATTTGCTGGGGTTAAAGGACAGAAGAGACCATCTTCCAAACCAGCTTTCTGGAGGGCAGCAGCAACGTGTTGCAATAGGGCGTGCATTAATGAATGCGCCAGCAGTAATGCTTGCAGACGAACCTACGGGCAGTCTTGACAGCAGGAACGGGCAGGAGATTATAAGGCTTCTTAAAGAGAGCCACGAAAGATATAACCAGACACTTATTATTGTTACACATGATGAAAATATAGCATTACAGGCAGACCGTATTATTACTATTGCAGATGGAAGTATAATAAGGGATGAGAGGCAGGTGCCACAGATATGAATATATTTAATAAAGTTGCCCTGCAGGGTCTCAGGAAAAGCCGTACAAGAACTATTGTAACAATTATTGGGGTTATACTGTCTTCTGCAATGGTTATGGCAGTTGTTACATTTGGTGTTTCACTTTTAAGTTATTTGGCAGACGGGGCAGCCCAGAAGCATGGGGACTGGCATGCCGGGTTTATAGGTGTACCATATTCTTTTGTAGAAAAGCATATGGCAGATAAAGGGGTTTCTGATGTGGCAATATTGGAAAATACAGGCTATGCAGTGCTGGAGGGCAGTAAGACACCAGAAAGGCCATATCTTTTTGTAGCAGGTTATAGTGATGAAACTTTCCGTATGCTTCCTGTAACGCTTGTGTCTGGAAGGATGCCAGAAAACAGTAATGAAGTTGTTATATCTGGCAACATTGCATCAAAGGGTGGTGTAAGGATACCTGTTGGAAGCAGCATTACATTAGATATAGGAAAACGTTCCAGTGAAGGCAGAAACCTTGGCCAGAACGACCCATATAAATCTGGAAATGAAACATTTATGCCACAACAGAAAAAGACTTATACAGTTGTTGGGATTTGCCAGAAACCATCTTATGAAGAGGATTATTCACCTGGATATACTATAATAACAAAGGCAGATAAGGCACATAAAGCAGAAAGCTTTAATTTTTTTGCAAAGCTGGAAAATCCATATTCAGTGCGTAGTTATGTAAATAATATATCTGGCAAATATTCTTATGTACTTAATGATTATGTGCTGCGTTTTATGGGTATTTCTGATAATAATATATTTAATATGCTCTTATATTCTGTTGGAGTAATTGTAATTCTTATTGTTATGATTGGTTCGGTTTTTATGATTTATAATGCATTTAATATATCATTAAATGAACGTACACACCAGTTTGGAATTTTGCTATCAGTTGGGGCAACGGAAAAGCAGTTAAGAAACTCTGTATTATTTGAAGGGTTCTGCATAGGCATGGCTGGAATACCTGCTGGCATACTTGCAGGAGCTGTTGGCATTAATACTGTAATTGCTATAGTAATGAAGAATTTTAAAAATATTATGTATGATGCGCCATTAAAGATGGTAATATCAGCCCCAGCTATTATTGTATCAGTGGTAACAAGCCTTATAACTATAATGGTTTCAGCATATATTCCAGCACGTAAGGCAGCAGCAGTCCCTGTAATGGATTGTATACGCCAGACAAATGAAATTAAAGTTGAGGCTAAAAATGTAAAAACATCAAAATTTGCATCACATATTTACGGGCTGGAGGGTATGATTGCGCTGAAAAATTTTAAAAGAAATAAAAAACGCTACAGAACTATAGTGCTTTCGCTTGTATTAAGCGTAGTTTTATTTATATCATCTAATTCCTTTGTAATTTATTTAAAACAAGCATCAGAAATGGCAGTGGTTTTTACTACTTATGATATAGCGTTTGTTGCAAAGGAAATGGAAGATGGCAATATGGAGGCGCTTTATAATAAATTGAAAACGGTAGATGGTGTTTATGGAGGCATGTACCAGGCGGTTGCAAAATATACATGCACAGTGGGGACAGACAGTATAACAGATGGATTAAAAGAGGTGCTGGATGTAAAACCAGGTGATAAGTCAGTAAATCTTTCAATGAATGTACAATTTATTAATGATGATGCCTATTTTGATATAATAAAAGAAAGCGGGCTGCCAGAAAGTGGGTATACAGGAAATGAGGCAAAGTTTATTTCTATTGCCAAGCTGGAAAATAATACACAAAGGGAAAAAATGCCAGAAGACTTTGAAAATATGTTTAAAAGCAATTCAGCTGATTTCACTATTATACCAGCAGGCGCTAGCCATGATGCTAATGGAAAAGGAAGAGAGATAAAGGCAACATTTGAAGAGTTTGTATTACCTGATACAGTTCCTGATATAGAAGATACAGATATAAGCCAGACACCTGGATATATATTTACAGTGCTTGTGCCATATTCACTTAAAGATACTTTTGAAATTACAAATGCCAATAAAGGGGCTAAAGGCATAACATTTTGTTCAAAGAATGCGTCAAAAGCCATGGAAGATATTGAAATGAAGATTATGGCTGAAGAGGTGGCAGATAATTATAATTTATTTAATGTAAATGATATGATGGAAGACAATACAAATATGATATTTATAGCAAATGTATTTGCATATACTTTTATTGTTATGATTTCATTAATTGCTGTTGCCAATGTATTCAATACAATTTCCACAAATATAAAACTAAGGAGAAAGGAACTTGCAATGCTGCGTTCAATAGGTATATCAGAACATGGCTTCCAGAAAATGATGAATTTTGAATGTGCGTTTTATGGAATAAGGGCACTGGGATGGGGGCTTCCGCTTGCAATGTTTTTTTCGTGGCTGGTTTATGAAGGCATATCAGGCGGAGGTGCTGAAGATATTAATTTTGTAATACCTTGGGCAAGTATGGGGATAAGCATATTTAGTGTGTTATTTATTGTGTTTATTACAATGCTGTATGCAACAAGCAAAATAAAAAAAGAGAATATTATAGATGCCTTAAAGGATGATATGGAATAATAAGTAACAGTACAGCCTTCCATAAAATTTATAATAAAAGTGCCACAAGTTTTTATAAAACATGTGGCACTAAAATTTTACTTCTTATTTTTGGCTTTTTTAATCTTCTTTACTTGTTTTTTCTTACTGGCTGTACGTCCTGCGTCATTCCTTGCATATGCAAATACTTTTGCACCCGCCTTTACAGGAGTAATCCTGAATGTATAGTAATACCTGTTCTTACTGCTGTTATATACACCAGAAGTTTTTACATATTTTTGTGCACCAGCTTTAAGTGTAACTTCACAATTTTCTTTTGTATAGACTTTTATGTATCTTGTATTAGTATTTATGCTTCCAACAACTACAGGTTTTATTGGAGGGCCAAGCACTACTTTAAATATACGCATACCTTTTATTCCGCCCCGTGTGCTTCTTGAAAGCACATATACTGGTGAACCTATGCTAAGGCGTGCCTTTATACCTACACTGTACTTGCCGTCTTCATCTGTGGTTGTAACATATTCCCTATTGCCAGCGCATATATAAATCTTTGAGTCTGTTTCAGTGCATTTACCAGATATCTGTTTATCTTTATTAGTTACCCTGTCAATATGTATCTGTACATCACGCAGGTCTGTATAAAGCTCATTGGCATCTTCTACAGTGTAAGTCCTGGCATAGCCCTTTTTAGAAATGCCGCCAGAACGTTTATAAGCATGTACTGTTATATCAGTGCCAGCAGTTAATATGCCTACAGAAGCAGTAAAGTAGCCTTCTTCATCAGCAACAGCTTTATATGTCTTATCTTCAGTCTTTAATACAACTGTACATTTATTACCATCTGGCACATGCCCGTAAACATATCTTTCTATATTGGTTGCCTGGTATAATGTTACCCTGTTTGGCGCTGCCTTAGTAATTTTTTTAGACCTTGCACAGCTTACACGTCCCAGTTTATCTACTGAAAATACTTTAAACCCGGTTCCTGCATACTGGTTTGGTATTGTAATTGTATAAGCGCCGTTGTCTTTAATAGTTATATTAACTTTTTTAATAACAAGGTCTTTGTTATATTTTTTACATTTTGTATAATATGACGGGCCAAGTGTTTTTGATACATAAACATTGTTGCCCATTATTGCAAATATTTTGACATTTGTATCATTAGTATTGCCCGTAATTTTTATATCATTGTTTTTAGCGCTTGTCACAGTAGGGCAGTTAGGGCCAGCACGTTTTACTACAACAGCAGTTTTACTGCTCTGCCTGCCATTGTTATCCTCTACGTAGACATAAAGCTTTTTCTTGGCTTTCTGTGCAGGTATTTTAATGGAAAATGAACCGTCAACCTTGACTTTTTCTGTATAAAGGTTATTACCTGCTGAAACACATATAGTAAGGTTAGGTTCAGCTTTACCTGTAATCTTGGTATCTTTATTATCAACCTTATCAACTTCTGGTTTTAATAATATTTCAGGATAAATATTAGTTACAGCAGTTTTTTCTATAGTAACATTGCCTGCGCCATCCTCTACATATACAGAGTATACACCGCTTTTTTCTGCTGTAAATGCACTTCCTGTTGCGTTTACAGCGCCTCCGCTTGCAGATGTCCATATTTCGTCTGCAACGTTGTCATATATGCCATACACATATTTTATTTCTTTAATTCCAGATGGGTCATTTGTTATAACTGAAATATCTACAGAAGTATTAGTTTCTGCGGTGTTGCTGCTTGAAAGCACAACACCTGGTGCATCCGTATCAGGTGCATCGTTATGGTTAATATTTTTACAACTGTAATAGTTAGTATATGCAATATTACCATAAAGTTTCTCGCACCATTCCTGTGCAAGAAATTCCTGTTCTGAATTAATGCCACTTGCAATAATGTATTTGTAGTTGTCTGGCAGTACCAGTTTCCATGTGTGGCTTACAGGTATTTCCAGGTTTCCAAGCAGTGCTTTGTCTGCAAGGTACTGTTGTACAATATCCTGTAAAATAACATGTGATTTGGAAATTATCTGTTTCTCAACACCTTTGTTAGCTTCTGCCTGTATTCCAGGTGTGATTTTATCAGTTACAAGTACAAATGTATCTTCATCCCCTACAGGATATCCATTCCTTGTTACATCCTTTATACGGTATGAGTCATTAATTAAGCTGCCATCATAATCATATCTTGGTGGTGCAGAAGGGTCTATTTTATATTCTATGCCTTCAAACTGGAAGAACCTGTTCCATTCTGAAAGATAGCTTTCCTGGACTAATGAATTGCCATGTTCTTTTTTAACAAAATCAGATAAAAGGATGTTATTCCAGTTTTCATCTGATGAAGTATTTGTTGTCTGGTAAATGGATGCGCCCCATTCCATCCATTCTTTAAGCTGCTTTCCAGTAATCTTGTAAATATATACATATCTGTGGTAGTTAGCAAATGAATCGGCATTGCCTTCCACAACAGTCCCTGAAAGGTCAGCATAATCTGCGCCGCTGTCAGAGCCATATTTTGTATATCTTGCGATTGACACTATAGGGTAATTTTTGTATTCTGTTGCATTATTTGCAATATAGTTTGATGCATACCTTATCTGTGCATTATGTACTGCTTGTATAATTTCATTGCTGCCAAAAATTGAATTATAGTTGTCCCATCTTTTACCTGCTGCGATTGTGCCAACTTCTTTCTGGCAGTATTCTTTAAGTTTAGCATCCCATACAGACATTGTGCCTGCAATATCCTGGTTTGCTTCTGTGTCCCCCGTAGCTTTCCTTATTTCGTAAGAGGAGTCTTCAATAGTAATTTTATTATTTTCATCAGCCTTAAGGTTTAAATCAACAATACCAATGCCACGGCAGCTGTCTTTAACCATTACAAGGCGTTTACCATTTACAAGCCCTGTTTCTTTGTCTATACCTGGCAGTGTATAGTGCAAATCATTTTTATTTTTTACAGGAAAGTCAATATGGTCATGTCCTGCAAGTACAACATCTATATTGTCAAGCCTGGTAAGGGCATAGGCAGTATCTGAAGATTTAACAGAAGGTGTTTCTGTACCAAAACCAGAATGTGCAAGCACAACAATAATATCTGCCCCCTGTTCTTTAAGCAAATCTGCCTGTTTCTGTGCATTTTCAAGAATATCTTCTGCAACAAGCTTATTCTTATAGCCTTCTGTCCTGGAGGAAAGCCCAGGTGTAGTTTCACCAATTATACCAACCTTAACAGTTAAGTCTGTGCCTGCTGCTGATTTAATCTGTTTTTCAATTATCTTGTTGGCAGTACCAAATACGTTGTCACCATTAATGCTTGAGTAAACATTGGAAAGTACGCATTTTTCCATAAGCCCTGACATTTCCAGCTGGTTTACAATATAGTCATATCCAAAGTCAAAATCATGGTTGCCAAGTGTGATGGCATCATAGTTTATCATTGTCATCGCATTATATGCAGGCTGTAATGCATCAGTGTCCTGGCTGTATATATAGTCAGAATTAAAGTCCATTACACTGTCGCCAAGGTCAAATGTAAAATAATTACTGCTTCCTGCTTCATTTCTTGCTGCCTGTATTAAGGTATAAACCTTATTTAAACCTCTGTTTAAAGTTTTACCAGTCTGGTAATCATAATTTACAACCTGTCCATGAATATCTGTTGTAAAGATAAGCCGTAGGTTTCCTTCTGATGCTGCTCCTGCCAGGGCAGCGCCTGAAACTGGCTGTTCTGTATTTACGCTGTCTGGGACAGCATCTGCCTTTTCTGTTTCCTCTGCAGAAACTTTTATAATGCAATTATTAAATCCCGCAGGGGATATTCCTGTTATTACCATTATAATAGTTAATAAAATACATATACGTTTCTTCCACATAGTTCTAATATCCTTTTTCTTTCAGGTAAATATAAGTACGTTCACTGTTTTTATCATCAATATACTCAAAGTAATGATGATGTTCTTCTTCTTCTTTCTGGTTTAACTTGAAACCAGAATTAATACATTTTTCTATTTCTTCTAAAAGTCCATCACCTGTTACAGCCCTTCTTCCAAAAAGTTCTGTTTCCATATCAATATAGCTTCCATGTGCAGTATTGTATTGTTCATAATCAAATTGGTAGAAGATTACAGGTTTTTTCTGGTAGTACACATCCCAGCATACACTTGAATAGTCCGTAATTAACATATGGCATTTTTTCATAATTTCATTAAGCGGCTCTTCTCCAAAAGGGACAAGTGTTATATTGCTTGTGGTCTTCTTAAAGTTCTTTAAATATCCTGCAAACTTTGGATGTATATAGAATATCATCCTTGTATTATTGTTTTCAAGCAGCTCTGAAAGGCGTCTGCTCTGCAAAAGGCTTGAATAATTTTTGTAGTAACCGCTTGCAAGAAATTCTTCATCACTGACTTCCTCAAGCCATGAGCGCCATGTTGGCATTGTAAGTATAATCTTGTCATCATACGTTGAGGTGTCTTCAAGCACATCCCAGCGTGTAAAGCCAGTAATTGGAGCTTTGCTGCGTTTATATCCAAGGTAATTGACAACTATCTCCTGTTCAAACTGTGATGTTGTGGCAAAGTATGTCATAGGGCTGCTGCCATGCTTGCCAAACAGTGGTGCGACCTGCTTTAACGCTGTAACACCATGCTGGAGGAAGAAAATAGGCCTTTTATCAATTTTAGAACGTATAAGGCTTGTTTTACATCTCCAGGCATACAGGTGTGTCCTTGAATCAGATGCAATATATAAAACCGAACCCAGTACATATAAGATATGCTTAAAGCTCATAAACTGTATTATATGGGCATCATATGTCTTAATCTTGTCATAATCAGGTGCTTTTTTGTCAATTACGTAATAAATATCTTTTTTCTCTTCTTCTGAGAGATTTTCCATACAATATTTAAAGAAATAATATCCATTATCCTGTGCCATAGAGCAGAATTTCTCATAAACAAGCCATACTTTCCTGTGTTTAAACAAAGGTTTTGAAAGGATATAGATAATGCTGGCTGCCATTTCCTTAATCTTTGTAAAATATACATCATATGGTGAATCAGGACGGTAAAGGTAAGCGAGGAAGCCGCCTTTAGTGTAATAAGGAAATGTCATATGCCCTTCGCCAGCAGAATACTGCCTGTTAGTAAGGTAAAAGTTATATTTCCAGTAATTGCCACAGAACCTGGCTTTTATATCATTTTCGTAGCCATATTTTTCAGCCAGTATCCTGAAATCCCAATAAAGTTCACGCATTGGCAGCGTATCAAAGTCAATTACTGCTTTTATAAAATAGTATTTTACATTTTCATCTATTGTATATTTTACAGGTATATCGTAGCTTACAGCACTTCTGTAACGCAATACAATATCTTTAATTACAAGGCCATGCTGTTTCTTCATCTTAAGGTAAACTGTAGAAACAGAGCGCCTGGACTGGATTTTCATGATTTGCGCCTGCGTGTATTCATTAACAATCTTATCAGGGGTGCAAAGCATTATTCCATAATTGCGGCTGCCCATCCTTGCATAAGGGACTATTGCAACCTCACCAGGTTCATATTTTTTGCCAATTTTAAACCCAGGGTTTCCAACTTCTGTAACTATACATGGTGCAAGATACCCTTCTGGCTTGTCAAACTTTTCATAAGAAGAGTCGGCAAGCTTTGCAAGTTCCTGGTTATGGAAATATGCAATAAACTTTGATGAAAGCGACTTGTCCATAACTTCTGCTGCAAGCAGGTATCTTCCAGATGGCATCAGTTTTTCTTTCCATTCTATAAAATCTTCTATTATGGTTTTTGTAGCACGCTCTTCATTGGTTGTTTCCCTTACACACACTATTACATTATTATTATCAATTAGTAAAAACCTTACAGGTATAAGCTCTGTATTTTTAAACCCTGTATCAATATAGATTTTATTGTTTTCACTTTTAAGGACTGACTGTACAGGATGCCTGTCTGCATTATTAACACTGCATCCTTCTTCAGCAGCATGGAAATGCCTTATATAAACAGGCTGGACTTTAAGCCTTGGAAATGTTCTTTTAAGTTCACGTTCCTTAAGCCTGTCTATTACAGATTTAACCTTAAACTTGCTAAGGACTTCCTCTGCATAAGTTCTAGGTGTTGTATTAGTAATGACTACATAATCAAAACAGTCATTATAATCATCATATAATGCAGCACTTAAGCCCTTTTTAAACCATTTCTTTTCAAACTGTACAATATCATTTTTCTGTACAAAGTTTTTAATTGTTTCAAGGTCACTTCTGCCAAGGACTTTTGACGGATGTATAACACGCCTTGGTGTCTGGATATTTTTAGAGTAATCCTCAATAACCATGCCATCTTCTTTGCCATAAAGCACAAGGTCAAGCATTTTGGCGGGGGCATCAAGAGAGTCGTATTTAATAAATTTCTCACAGTAAGTCCCGTCATCATAACTTTCACCAAGGATTTTCTCTGTAACAAGCCAGTCTGAAAGCTCTTCTATATTATAAAGCTTTGTAAAAGGCAATTCTGTAATATCAAGGTACATGCCGCGGTCCTGCATATACTGTTCGTAATCATACATATACAATATAACAGGCTTCCTTGTTACAGAATAATCAAAAAATACACTGGAATAATCAGTTATTAACGCATCAGTGCAGTTTAAAAATTCGTATTTGTCTACATCAGAAGGAAAGCTTTTAATATGTCTGTATTCACCAAGCTGTATTGCATTTTTAAGAATAGGGTGGAAATTAACATATAAAACCTGGCTGTCTTTCATCCTGTCATCAAGGTATTTCATCATTTCTGATATTTCTCTGCTATATGAGCCATACTTAACAGAGTGGTTGCTTGTGCCGCGCCATGTAGGCATGTACGCATATACAGTTTTATCAACAAGCCCAAGCTTTTTACGTATTTCTGCTGCTTTTTCCATATCCATGAAAATACTGTTCCTTGGATAGCCACTTAAAGCAACCTTGCCAGTATACAAGGCATTAAGGTTATAATCCTCCATTATTGCATTTTTGGTAAATTCATTAGGATGCATAAGGTATGTTGCCTGTAAAAAGTTATGCTGGACATTATACATTGACTCTATGCCCTTGCGCATCTGTTTCCCAAGGGTTTTAAGGGGAGTGCCATGCCATGTCTGTAAATACACCTGTTCCTCTTTCTTTATAAAATATACAGGAAAAGAACTGTTATTAATAAGATATTTAGCTGTTGCAAGTACTTTAAGGTATTTATATGATGAAATACACACAAGTTTAACTGGAATATTATTAGCTTCAATAAATTTTTTGTGTTTTTCATAATCGTCAGTATTGCTGCTGTAATATATTTCATAATTAGCGGCATCAGGACGTGAAAGCAGTTCTTTTAATATATAAAAAGGAGAGTCCGATATTGTAGTGCCATGAAAAGATTCAAACAGTATACGGTTCTCTATAACATCACAATGTTTGTAGTAGCTTCCATAGAAAAATTTCATTTTAGGAGCTCTTCCTATTATTCTTCTTAAATTATTAACCAAGACATGTGCCCCGCTTACTGCCTTGTTTTTAATTTTACTAATAAACATTTTGAAATCCCTTTCCAGAATTATATTCCATAACATTATGCCAGGGACGGCTGGCATTTTTTAGTCTGGCTGTTTAAGCCCCAAATCACTTTTAATCTTTGTAGTAGATATGCCTTCTGTTCTTGGAAGATATATAACTTCGCAGTAATCTTTCAGGAAATCAAATTTCCCTTCCCAGTCATGTCCCATTACAAATATATCTATATCATTTTCCGTCACATCTTTTATTTTCTGTTCCCATGTGTTTTCGGGAATTACTTTGTCTACATATTTGACAGCCTCAAGGATTTGTTTCCTGTCTTCAAAAGAATAATAAGCTTTTTTATTCTTTATAGCATTAAACTCATCCGTAGAAATTGCAACTACCAGGTAATCGCCTAATTCCCTGGCACGCCTTAATAAATTAATATGGCCTACATGTAGCAAATCAAAAGTTCCATAAGTAATTACTTTTTTCATATTAATCTCCATCCCTGATAATCATTTTATCTTGTAATTCTTGTTAAGTGCCCTGTGGTATACGGCACACAAAATATATAATAACACTTTTTTAAGTTTCTGTCACCCACCTGTTTCATAAAATTTCCAGTTATCCTGTGTTTGCAAGCGGACGCAGGGTTTCCGTGCCCAGCTAAATATTCCATTTCATCCTGTGTCCCTATGGAATATTTAGCAGTGCCAACAGCAATGGAGAGCCTTGTCATTGGATAATTGTTAAATCTGCATATGCTTCATCTATTATTACCACAACATCTTTGTTGTGTTCTATTATGTCCCTTAAGAAAATTATGCCCTGGCATACACCTGTAGGTGCATTTGGGTTAGCTATTATAATGCCCCCATTTTCCTGGTAATAATCTTCTGCCTTTATCTGGAAACTGCTGTCCAGCACCAGCCTTATATAGGGTATGCCAAAAAGCTCTTCCCATACATTATAGAATGAATAAGTTATATCTGGGAATAAAACCGGTATTTTGCTGTTAAAAAATGCCATAAATGCTATTGTGGTGACATCATCTGGACCAACACCTGTAAACACCTGTTCTTTTTCAGCATTATTCCCATGTTAATCCTCCTATTTAACCATTTTTTGTGCTATCATTTATAGGAATGCTTCCAATAGTTTTGCTCTAAGTATAGCACTCTTTCCAGCGATATCAAAGAAAAAATTATAAAACTTCACGTCTGTTTTATAAAATTCCTGATGTTTACTGGCAAAATACATAACAGCAGAAATACAGTCTTTGCATTACTATACAAAAGCTGTATTTCTGCTGTTATGTGGCTGGGTAAAATTATCATGCATGTTATTTTTTAAACTTGAATAAAATAGTTTGTTCACTTTTCCCCGGGTCATATCCTGTTACGTAGAATTCATTGTCATTAACAACTGTTATATCTGCTGCATAGTGCTTTCCCTTATTAATCCAATGGTTTTGTAAATCTATAAGCTTTGTCCTTTTATCTTCATTCCATTTTAGTTTATAAACCCCGTCCTTTTTAGCAATATAGATAGAATTGTTTTTATATTCAAATGCAGTTGCTTTTTCTTTTACTTCATTTAAATCCAGTTCTTTAATTATTTTCCCGGTTTTAATTCCTGATATTACAAATTTATCCATGCTTTTATTAAATCCAATCATATATTTGTTTTTTGCGGTTTTGCCCAAATCAAGTAAATTCCTTTGAAAAAACCCTTCGTTATCTGACACCTTGCGTTTCCAAAGCAGTTTCTTTTTTTTATAATCAATTACCCCTGCCATGTTTATGTCATTTTTATTGTGACGGTTTATAGTAAGCTGGACGAATATCCTGTTATTTTTATAATTGTGTACTTTATAATATGTATCTGTATTAGTACTATATGAAATATTAAACATTTTTGCTAAATCAATTTTTGAAACCAGCTTTCCGTCAGGAGAAACTATTGCAAACAGTTTTTTGGTTTTGTCATCAGACAGAAAGCATTCATACTGCATTCCCATATTTCCGCCAGGCATAATACGGTTATATTTAATCTGTGGCTGGTGTTTTATAATCTGTTTTAATATGCTTTTGGGCATTTTCAACTCTTTTAAGATAGTTTTATCTTCATCCCATTGGATTAAATAATGAATATCGCTGTTTCCATAAAGTGAATATAATTTATTGTTTTTGTCATAAAAAGTTTCATATATACGAGGCAGGAAATTATCCCAGGAACGGAAAAATATTTCCCTTTGTGTTTCTTTGTAAGTATTTGCCAGTGCTGTATTGGCAGTAAGGCAGAAAGACAGTATTATAATTAATGTTTTTTTAATGCATTGCTTTATATTGTTTACATATGCTTTAGTTTTTTTTAGATTATTATTTCCCATTTATTTTCCTCCTGCTTAATAAAAATCCTGTTATATTGTGTTTTTGGTATAGTATTATGTGGCTGGGTAAAATTATCATGTATGTTATTTTTTAAACCTGAATAAAATAGTTTCTTCACTTTCTCCCGGGTCATATCCTATTACGTAGAATTCATTGTCATTAACAACTGTTATATCTGCTGCATAGTGCTTTCCCTTATTAATCCAATGGTTTTGTAAATCTATAAGCTTTGTCATTTTATCTTCATTCCATTTTAATTTATAAACCCCGTCCTTTTTAGCAATATAGATAGAATTATTTTCATATTCAAATGCCTTTGCCTTTTCTTCTTCTGCATTTAAATCCAGTTCTTTAATTATTTTCCCATTTTTAATGCCTGATATTACAAATTTATCCAAGCTTTTATTAAAGCCAATCATATATTTATTTTTTGCGGTTTTGCCAAAACCAAATGAACTGTTTTGAAAAAAACCTTCGTTATCTGACACCTTGCGTTTCCAAAGCAGTTTCTTTTTTTTATAATCAATTACCCCTGCCATGTTTATGTCATTTTTCTTGTAACGGCTTATAGTAAGCTGGACGAATATCTGGTTATTTTTATAATTGTGTACTTTATAATATGTATCTGCATTAGTATTATATGAAATATTAAATATTTTTGCTAAATTAATTTTTGAAACCAGCTTTCCATCAGGAGAAACTATTACAAACAGATCTTTGACTTTAATAATTTTGTCATCAGACAGAAAGAATCCATACTGCATTCCTATATTTCCATCAGGCATAATACGGTTATATTTAATCTGTGGATGGTGTTTTATAAGCTGCTTTAATATGCTTTTGGGCATTTTCAAATTTTTTAAGATAGTTTTATCTTTATCCCATTGGATTAAATAATGAGTATCTTGATCTCCGAAAAGTGAATATAACTTATTGTTTTTGTCATAAAAAGTTTCATTTATATGGTGTTTGTAATTATTCCTGGAACGGAAAAATATTTCCCTTTGTGTTTCTTTATAAGTATTTGCCAGTGCTGTATTAGCAGTAAGACAGAAAGACAGTATTATAATTAATGTTTTTTTTAATGTTAATGTTAATTTTCCCATAAGATATTTATTCCCTTTCTTTTAGTTAAGATAAAGTACCCTCCCCGGCAATATGGGGAGGATATTAGCTTTATTTAATAAATCCTGTTATTACTATTTATTAATTTTCTTCTTCATTTTTGTTATTAACAATAACTGTTCTGCTCTCAAACCAGTTGCTGTAATTAGACCATGTAGAAGAGTCTGTATTTTTTACTCTTGTTGAAAAATTACGTAAATAAAATTTGCCTAGTATATGTTTGCTTTGTTTGAATTGCATAGCATTAAATGTATGTGTATTATGCCATGAATTTATAATACTAGAAGCAACAGCTTTTGCAGTGTTATATCTCTCTTTTATAAATTCGTCATCATCACGTTTATGGCTATCCTCTATCAGTTTTTTATTTTGGTCATAAGCCTGGTGTGCATATGTGTCCATTGCAGTATGTATAGCGAATCCGATAAGTATTCTTCCTTGGTTTTCTTTCGTAATTTTATCATTAAGCAGACGTTTCCATATAGAATTAGTGTTAACCTTATCAAGATAGTCCAACATATCTGATTGTGCTTTTTGGGCAGCATTTGCCAGGTTGCCGCCTCCAGATGTGCTGATAGGGTATGGGACGTTTAGTGCTTCAGACATGCCGCTTGTATAACATTTTCTTGCAATCTTAGCAAGATATACATAGTTTGCTACATAATTCCTAAGACCATGGAACGGACCTGTTTTACCTTGCTCGTTTAACCCAAATTTTTCTTCGTCTGGAAAAGCAATGCCAAGCTTTATAATTCTTGCTGCTTCTGTAGATAAATTATTATTATCTATTGCATTTTGGTGGTCATTAATACTCCAGCTTGCTTCTATTATACTTTCATCATATACAGGTATTTCGTTTTCGTTATCAAATAAATTAATATTACTTATATTTTCATCAGCACTATATAAGCTCTTATAGTCATTATATATAGATAAGGCATAATCTAAGTCTATAACACCATTTCCATATTCTGATTTGTTGCCTATTTCATTTGCACTTGCTGCTAGTAAACTACGTATAAAACCAGGACTGACATTTTTATCTAATGATAATAATACTGATGCTATACCAGTAACCTGTGCTACTGCTACACTTGTACCATCAACAAGTATTGGGTTTCCAAGCCAGTCCAGTGCTGGGATATATTCTCCAGGGGCAACTAATTCCATTTCATTGCCAAATGAACTTTTTTCGCTTTTTGTGCCTTCGGTATTTAATGAACCTACAGCAATTACTTCATCATATTTAGCAGGATATTCAATATTAGGTTCCATTACCAGCAGCAGCGACCATTAATATTCCTGCTTTTTGTGCATCTTGTACAGCTTTTTCTAAAGCTCTGGAATTATTTAAAGTACCAAAACTCATATTAATAATATCTATTCCATTATTAATACACCAATATATTCCTTCGATTACTCTGCTGGCAGTACCCTTTTTATCAATATCTAGTACTTTTAATGAATAGATTTCTGCATTTGGATTAATTCCTGTTAGTTTTTCGTTATCATCTTTAGAACCTATTATGCTTGCTATTGATGTTCCATGTCCAGATAAGTCATCATAAAGCGGTTCTAAACCATCATCGCCAGGCACAAAATTTATCCTTTCTTCTACTGAATACTGGGAGTCTATTGTTATTCCAGAATCCATTATAGCAATTTTTACAGGGTCATTTCCAAGTTTATACTGCTGGTTGTCTGCATTTATTACATCTAAATTCCATTGTTTTGAAATATTTTCAGGTAATACACTGGTTTCATTTTCAGAACATCCTTCTAACTCAAAGTTTTCTTCAACGCATATAATGCCTTTCTCAAAGGTCAATTGTTTTGCTTCTTCTTCTGTTAAATCTGCTATAATAATTGATTGTTCTGCAAGTCCAGATGAATTTTCACAAGTATCTGTTACTTCATCATCGTATTCTGACATAACCATATTATATGTATACTGTGAATCTGCTATTATAATATATTGTTTTGTATTATTTACATCTGTTGTATTATCATATGCTTTAGCTTTTGTTTGTGGTATACAGCTTCCAGATATAGTTATAGAAAAGGCTGTAAATAAAGCCAGGATTTTTTTGAACTTGTTATTTCCCATTTCTTTGTCCTCCTTTTGTTTATTACTAGAAATTCTTAAATGATACACATTTTTCCATTATAGGTGTTCTGTTTCATTTACATATATTAATAGGTTTTTTATCAGAGAAAAAAGTAATCTTTTCTATGATTTATCAGTGTTATGTATATTAGCGTTATATTTATTGTTTCTCTTTTGACAGTAACAGACTGTAGTAGTTAAATGTTATATTTGGTATATTATATAGCACTGATACAGCTAGTATTGTTGTTGTAAAAAATATTTCCACCTCCTTATATATAAATTACGTATAGAAATTATATTTTGTTGCAAAAAAAACAAAAAAATTATAAAAAAATTGCATTTGAAAGGATAATGATATTGCATTATTTATATTTTATTAATATCATTTAAAATATACAGCATACAGATGCAAAATAGTATAAGAGGTATTTTGATATATTATAGTGTTTTCTAGTTTAAGAAAAATTTCAGGATAATTAATTATGGTTTTATGGGGGATATATGGATATGTATAAAAGCTATAAGAAGAATTTAAAAAGATTAAAAAATGTCATAATGAAAAATAAGTTTTTTCCTGTTTTAGTTGCTATATAAAATATATGAAAAAAATTGTCAAATAAATTCAAATCCATTATATATCAATGCCATTTTCTTTAAGTTTTTGTGCCAGCAGCACTTTCCCCCTGCTGATATTTGAACGTATGGTGCTTTCTTTGGTTTCAAGTATTATGGCAATTTCTTTTGATGTAAATCCATAAATATATTTTAAAATCAGTACATCTGTGTACTTTTTTGGAATATTGTGCATATACTTACTTATGTCTAATAAAAAATCATAACAGTCATTAATATACAATTCATTCTCTGCTGCTTCAAGTGGGACAGTTGCCAGGTTTTTATTTCTTTTGCGTAACATATCTTTACAAGTATTAATAGTAATAATTTTTATTAAATTTTTTGTATATTCTGAATTTATATTACCTATCTTGAAAAATATCCTGGCAAGTTTTTCAAAGGCGTTTTGTACTGCATCTTCTGCATAGTATATATCCTGTAGCTTCTCATATGCTATTGAATACATATAATTTTTATATTTATTATAACAAGCTTCAAATTTGTTAGTATCTGGTTTGTCTTTATTGTTGTTTAATATCATTTTAACTCCCTCTTTGTATTGGTAAATGCCACACAATACACAATACTTGATTTCCATACCCTTAATTTATTATACCATGATTGTATAATTTTACAATATATGTATGTAAAATTATCACGCCCATTTCATAAAATTCCAGTTATCCTGTGTTTGCAAACGGACGCAGGGTTTCTGTGCCCTGTCATAGAAATAACCCAGCCTTGCACATGAAACCCTGCGCCCACTGCCAGACATTTAATAACCTGCTGTTATTTTTTCTAATTCAGTTATAAAATATTTCATTTCTTCTTGTGTACCTATGGAAATCCTTAGATAATTGTCTATTCTTGGTGCGTTAAAATGTCTTACGAATATATGTTTCTCTCTTAATTTATTAAAAATTATGTCTGCACCTGCTGACTGGTGTGTTGCGAAAATAAAGTTTGTTTCTGAATTTGGAAATGTAAAACCAAGCCTTTTTAATTCCTTTTTTGTCCATTCCCTTGTTTCTATTATTTTTCTTGTTGTTGCTTCAAAGTATGCAGTATCACGCATTGCAGCAGCACCAGCCGCAACAGAGAGCCTTGTCATTGGATAACTGTTAAATGAAAACCTGACATCATCCATAGCTTTTATAAGTTCACTGTTTCCTAATGCATAACCTATACGCATGCCAGCAAGTGACCTTGATTTGGAACATGTCTGGACTACAAGCACATTATCATATTCGTTTATAAGGGAAATAGCAGATTGTCCAGAAAAATCTACATATGCTTCATCTATTATTACCACAACATCCTGGTTATGTTCTATTATATCCCTTAAGAAGTCTATGCCCTGGCATACACCTGTAGGTGCATTTGGGTTAGCTATTATAACACCCCCGTTTTCCTGGTAATAATCTTCTGCCTTTACCTGGAAACTGCTGTCTAGTGCTGGTCTTATATATGGTATGCCAAAAAGCTCTGCCCATACGTTATAGAATGAATAAGTTATATCTGGAAATAAAACTGGTATTCTGCTGTTAAAAAATGTCATAAATGCTATTGCAAGGACATCATCTGAACCAACACCTGTAAATACCTGGTCTTTTTCCAAATTATAAGTTTCTGCAATAACATTTTTAAGAACTGTAGATGAAGGGTCAGGATAGAGCCTTAATGTATCTGCATCAAATTCTTTTATAGCTTGTATTACCTTAGGTGAAGGCGGATAAGGGTTTTCATTTGTATTAAGTTTGACCATGCCAGGAATATCTGGCTGTTCACCTGGTACATATGGTTCTATAGTACGTAAATTATCTTTCCAGCTTTTCATTTTAATCCTCATTTCTGTGTTGTTTTAAACTGTAATATGCAGCAAGCTTTTCAAATGCTGTAAATGAACGTTTAATCATATCTGTGTCTACGCAATAGGCAATGCGCACATATCCTTTGCACATAAAAGAGCTTCCGGGAACAAGCAGAAGGTTAAATTCTTTTGCTTTGCCGGCAAATTCCACATCATCTGCGCAAGGTGTTTTTACCCATAAATAAAAAGCACCATCAGGTTTAATACATTCAAACCCAATAGATGAAAGCTTATTATATAGAAGCAGCCGGTTTGTATCATAAACGGTGGTATCAGTAGTATCATCCAGGCATCTTGCTATGGCAAGCTGCATAATTGATGGTGCATTGACAAAACCTAAGATGCGGGTTGCTACATTAGCAGCGCATATGAGGTTGTCAAAGTCATCCGCTTCATCTGGAATAACAAGATATCCTATGCGCTCACCTGGTAGTGATAACGATTTACTGTAAGAATAGCATACAATAGTATTTTTATAATACTTTGTAATATAAGGTACTTCTATTCCGTCATATACAAGTTCACGGTATGGTTCATCTGACAACAGATAGATTTGTGTGCCATATTCTTCTTGTTTATTATAAAGAACCTGTGCAATCTGCTTTATAGTTTCTTCAGAGTAAACTACGCCTGTAGGATTGTTAGGTGTATTAATAATAACAGCCTTTGTTTTTACTGTTATTTTTTCTTCAAAAGCCTGGATATCTGGCTGGAATGAAGGTATAGAAGGTGGTATTACAACCACATTGCCATCAAAATTGGCAACATAATTGTTATATTCACCAAAATATGGTGCAAAAGCAATTATTTCATCACCAGGGTCTGTAATAGATTTAAGGATTACATTAAGCCCGCCTGCTGCACCAACAGTCATAATTATATTTTTCTGCGAAAAAGAGGTGTCATGCTTTTTATTAAGTGACTGCGCAATTGCTTCACGGACATCTTCATGCCCTGAATTATTCATATAACCATGCAGCCTGCCAGGATTAACTTCATTAATTATATCTAATATTGCCTGCTTTACACTTGCAGGCGGAGGGGTGCTTGGGTTGCCAAGGCTGAAATCATATACATTTAAAGCCCCATACTTTGCAGCAAGTTTTTTGCCCTCTTCAAACATTGCACGGGTAACAGAGCTTCCTTCTACGTATTTAACCATTTTTTGTGCTATCATTTAAAGTAACTCCTTCCAATAGTTTTGCTCTAAGTATAGCACTCTTTCCAGTGATATCAAGAAAAAATTGTAAAACTTGGATAAATTGTAGTAGGAAGTACAAAACTTACAGCCTTTACATTACCAGTGCTGAAAGCACTGCTAGTTACTATGAACAGCGTAGCTGTGAATAGTAACCATAAATTTTATTAAAGTTAATTTTTTATAAAAAAATGCTTGATTTTTTGTTATGCTCCTGCTATAATACCATTTGTCGGAAGGAAATGGCAGTTTTATAAGATTTGCGCTTCTAGCTCAGCTGGCAGAGCACCTGACTCTTAATCAGGGTGTCCAGGGTTCGAACCCCTGGAGGCGCACTTAAGTCCTCGTTTGGCGTTTAATGCGCTGGGTAAGGGCTTTTTTATTTTTGTTATTTTATATGCATGGTGAAAATAAATAAGCAGCAGATATAATAATTCTGCTGCTTATTTTAATATTGTTTATTTAAACTTCTTTCCAGCAAACAGGCATCCAGCACCAAGGAATATTAATCCAAAAGCCCCATAGTAGCGTATATCCATGCCATCGCCTGTTCTTGGTGCACGGTAAGAGCCTGTGCTGTAATTTGACGGGCTTTTGCCTGATTTTGCAAGTGCCTGGGAAGACTTTGAACTGCTTCCGCTTGTTGATGTTTTGCTGCCTGCTGGCTTTTTATTGCCAGATGTATTGTTGTTTTTATTACTGTTTTGCTTTTTAGATGATGCTTTAGGGGTTGCAATAGCTTCAATAATTATATCACCAGTAACTGAATCAATTTCCAGCAAACCCTCATTATATGAATAACCGCTGTAGACATATTCATTATTAACCTGGACTGCAACATTAGAAGAATTAAGTTTAAACCCTTTGTTAGCTTTAAGTTTTACTGAATATCTTGTACCTTCTTTTACATTGCCATCCTGCTTGCTTGCTGTAACCTTATATAAGTCATATGTTATGCTGTATGGGCCTCCAGAACTGGAAGAACCAGGGTCCTCTGTACTGCCGTCTGAAATGCCGGCAACAGTGATGACTACATCACCAAATACCTCATTAATTGTAAGGTCTCCATCCATATATGTATAATCTGATTCAGATAAGTATGTACCTCCAATCTGTATAGCCCCTTCAGGGAGTTCTTCTGGAAGTGTATATCCTGGATTAGCAGTAAATGTCATATCCATGCTTGTGCCTTCTGATGCTTCTGTTTCCTGTGGAGAAACTGTAACACCTGTAAGGTTATATGACACCTTATATGCATCACCCTCATCTGCACTTGTAAATGTTTTTGGAACAAATGCCATGCATAATGTCATTATTATTCCTGCAACCTGGTATTTTCTAATTTTGTTCATTTTTAACCTCCTTGGCTACTATAAATAACCTTCCATCCTTTTCTACGCTGTTACATGTGGAAAGTGTAACCAGTTTGTCGCCATATTCCAGGCTTATGCCTGTGTCATATGCTTCAAGCTTCTTTATATTTTCCACATATTTTTTAAATGCTTTTTTGCTGTCCGCATTGATAAAATCATAATATTTAAATGTACCATCACTTTCTTCTGATATCTTCGATAAGCCTACAACTGCTATTTTGTATGTGCCATGCTTGTGTAATGTATCAAATGAAAGCATATTATGTTTATTATAATAATCTTTATCAAGATAATACTGGAGCGTCCCAAACATAGAACCATCTTTCATATTATGGCCATATATTATAATATTGTCATCAGGAAGCATTAAGTCATTCCTTGCATCAGCAAATACAGAACCTGCATTATCCTCTTCCCCATCAAAATTGTGGTCAAGGTAAAATTCCTGGTAAACTTTGCTTTGTACTACTGGATAGTTAATATCTGTGCCATCAATTACAATCCATCCTGCAAGGTCAGAATTTGTTTTATACATTTTGCGGTATTCAGGAAGAATATCAGACAATGGTATATCTGTATCATTATATGCTGCATTTTTCTGTTCCTGTAGTCTTTTTACCTTCCTGGCGCTTAAATAGCCTTTCCATTCTCCATAAGCAAGTATTCCAAGGAATAAAAGCCCTGTGGCAATCAGCATAATTCCAATTATATTGTGCCATCTGCGTTTTTTCTGCTGTTTTTTAAACATATACTTTAAATTTTCATTTTCTTTGGTAAGCTGGTTAATTTTATCCTGCATTGAATTGCCGTTTTTAAACCTGTCCATATATATTCACCATTATCCAGCCCGGTGGCGGTATTTCCCGGATATCATTTACAGCTATATAGCCAAAAGTATACACTTGTTTTTACATTATTGCAAGTTGTATAGAAAAAAATTTTTTCAAAAAGTGCTTGCATCAGTTTTAAAGTTGTGGTATAGTAAATTTGTTAGCGCTTCTAGCTCAGTTGGCAGAGCACCTGACTCTTAATCAGGGTGTCCAGGGTTCGAACCCCTGGAGGCGCATTAATAATCCAGGATAAATAAAGGCACTGTATATACAGTGCCTTTTTATTATATACAAAAAATATATAACAAGTATAATGTCTTTTATCTGTTATGTGTGTTTTTAGGTTTTTTTAATAATGCAACCACCATAAGTTTTATTTCTGCTGGTATTATGCGGAAAACCTTATTTGCCCTGCCAGGAATAATAACTGCTTTGTTCTTTTCAAGTCCATCTATTGCATATTCTGCTACTTTTACAGCAGACATAGCCCATGCAGGCGTTTTAATTCCTTCTTTTTCAAAAAATTTCGTTTCCGTTGTGCCTGGGCAGAGTGTGCAGACCCTTATGCCATGCCTGGCGGCTTCATGCCTTATTGCCCGGCTGTAGCTGTATAAATATGCTTTGCTTGCAAAATAAGTTGAATTATAAGGACCTGGCTGGAATGCAGCAGTAGAGGAAACATTTAGTATGCTGCCACTTTTTCTTTTATACATATCTTTTAGAAACATTTTGCATAGCAGGGTAGGAGTGACCATATTCAGGTAAAGAAGCCCTTCATCCTTGTTTATGCTAATTTTTTCAGTTGTGCCAATAAGCCCTTTTCCAGCATTATTAACAAGTACATCTATAACAAGCCCCATTTCTTTAATCTGGCTGTACAGATGTTTTGCTGAATTTTTCTGGCTTAAATCTTCTTTAATAGTATATATACTGGTTTTTGGAAATCTCTTTTTCATACTTTTTTCTGCATCTGCAAGATGGTTTTGTGATGAAGAAACCATTACAATTCCATATCCTTTACGTGCAAGAACCCTTGAAATTGCAATGCCAATACCGCTTGTAGCACCAGTAACTAATGCATATTTCATAAAAATACCAGCCTTTCTTAAATTTTTAACTTGTATAACACAAAAAATGGTTTATTTAATATAATAATATATCAAATTAATACAGAATGGAGAAATTAATATGGGATTAAAAAAAACTATAATTATACATACCCAGTGTAATAATTCTTTAAACCGCAAAGCAATGTGCTTAAAACGTTCATGGGATGAAGTGTCTAAAATACTTGATGTATTAAGCTGTGCCTGTCCCTGCAAAAAGAAAAAATGCTGTAATTGCAAAAAATAATAACCAGGCATATATTGTTGCCTGGACAGTCCTTTTCTTTTTAAAATACTGGCCTAAGAATAACATTATCATAAACCCCAAAATATAACAATAAAAATTTATGAAACGGACGTGGTACGGCAGTAACAAACCTGTTTTATATTTAATATAATAATACAACTTATTTTTTGCCATGAGGTTAATTTATGCTTACAGTTAAACCATATAACAGGCAGTTTGCATATGTATATGCAGCAAAATGGGCATTTGCAAGAAATCCGTTATTTTATAATTTTACAGGTATTGGCGGCGACTGTACAAGTTTTGTCTCACAGTGTATTTATGCAGGATGCTGTGAAATGAATTACAATAAATTAAATGGCTGGTATTATACAGATATTAATGACCGTTCACCTTCGTGGGCAGGTGTATCATTTTTTTATGATTTTATGGTTACAAACCAGTTAAATGGTCCTTTTGGATATGAAACTAGTATAGACGGGCTGGAGATTGGTGATGTAATACAACTAAGAAACAATATGGACAGATACTACCACACCTTAATAGTAACTGGCTTTGATGAAACAGGTATTCTGGTAAGCGCACATTCAGATGATGCATTTAACAGGCAGCTTAACAGCTATACCTATGCAGGGGCACGTTATATACACATAGAGGGGTTCCGGGAATATGTAAGAAACAGGGAAGAATGTTTCAATAATTTCTATGAAGGAAACAGTCTTCATTAATTATAGAAGGATAATTTCCACTTATCTTATTATTTTGGGTTTTACTATAAATTTATGGTAACAGGTTTCAGGTGCCAGATACCAAAGTGCCCCTGTACGGAATGTTCTGGCTCTGGCACAGGAACCGTCCGTTTTTACACAAACACAGGATAACTGGAAATTTATGAAATGGACGTG
>CAJTXH010000027.1 GCA_910580005.1 uncultured Lachnospiraceae bacterium
TCATGGGGTTCATCATGTACAAGATGTGTGTTTACAGTTTATTTATTCATGCGTTTGTCCTGGCGTATTTTTTATGCGCCATTAATGCAAACTTCCTTAATATATTTAGTGATTTTATACTGTCTTCAAAAAATATAACATCTTTTTCCATATACAGCCTCACATTTTCATACAGTATTTTGTTTTCTGGTAAAATAGATAAAATGCATTTATAAATCCTGGTTTATTTTGTATGTTCTATCAGGTGTTACAGATGATTTAAAACTCTCAATTATATTTACTATGTTCCACAAAACCACTTCTCAGATATAGGAATTATAATAGTCCCCAAACCCATATAAAGCGTGTTCATATCCATCCTTTCCACTGCATTTTTTTAATGTAATGGTACTGTTTTGCGTAAAATATTTCCATGCTGTTTTCTTAAAAGTAAAGAGCCGTTTACTGCCTTTGCATGATAAAGTAACTGTAATTGGTTTACCTGAAGGGTCAGACCCATTTAAAGTTAAAATACCATTTTTAACAGTCCCTTCCAGCCAGTCCATCTGTGCTAAACGGAATTGGCTGTAAAAGGCCACATATTTTTTGCCATTTTTAAAAATATCCAGATGTACCTCTCTTGCATTATCAGAAAAATCACCAATAAATGCTGATTTAGCCAAGACCCTGACCTTGCACTTTAATATCTTCTTATTTACTATACATTTTAATGTCCCTGTACCTGTTTTTACAGCTTTAATATAACAATGTGGTGTTATCTTGCCAGAACTTTTTTTATGAATTTTTATATTCCCTCCTGTTACGCTCCACTTAACCGTAGAATCTATTCCTTTTAATCCAATAAAAGCGTATTGCCCTTTAATAATAGTAACTGTCTTGCTTGTAAGATGGATTTTTCCAGCCTGTACACGTTTTCCTGGTATCATGCTTAAATTACATAATAATAAGCAAATGCAGAGCATGCTTACAATATATTTACGTTTCAATTTTATTTTAACCTCCCTTTACTATTTATAACAGTTTTTCCGGTTGTTTAATTATTATATAATTTTTAATTATTTTTGTCAATAATTATTTAGATAAAGTAGGTATTTACTTTTTTTGAATTTATGTTATAACTATATCCAGGAGGAATATTATGGCAACAAGAAACAGCTTTAAAAGTGGGTCTTGTGAGCTGGTAGTGCTACATATCCTGAAATATTATGGTGACTGTTACGCATATCAGATTTCACAATATATTACCAGGCTTTCTGATGGGGATTTATCATTTCCTGAGGGTTCACTATATCCAGCATTTTATAAGATGATTGATAACAGATATATATCAGATTATAAAAAACAGACTGGAAGACGTCTGGTTAAAGTTTACTATCATATTGAGCCAGAAGGCGAAAAACGTCTGGAACAGTTATTAAAGGATTATTACCAGGTCACTAAGAGTATTGAAAAAATTTTACACTTTGATTTTTCAAAACTGGAGGAAATCCAATGAATAAAAATTGCAAAAAATATTACAGGGATATTAAATCAGTTATCCCATCTGGAGGCCAGCAAGAGAGGCGTCTTATAAAAGACTATAAAATACGCATTACAGAACTAAATGAAATGAAACCAGATATTACTTATGATGAATTGCAACAAAATTTTGGAACTCCCATAGATATAGTAACTGAATACTATGAAGGGGCAGATACTGGATATATTATGCAAAAAATCCATATAACAAGAATTATGCGTTTTTGCATTTATTTTATATTAATATTTACTTTGGCTGGTTTCACCATTAGTGCAAGTATTAACATAAGGCTATACCAGGAAATACACCAGGGTATTGTTACACATGAAAAGACTATTATTAAATGAGAAAGAGGCACTGCAAACGGCAGTAGATGAAAGGTATTTTAAACTGGCAGTGGGCTGGCGTAGTGGGATGCGTGCAAAAGCCATGTCTGTGGCATGCCCTTTTGGAGTGGAATATTTAGCTGGACATGGAAACCTGCTGTCTACTGGCAAAGCCCAGAATTATAACTGGAAATTTATGAAACGTACGTGAAAGTAAATAAACACCACTTGAAATGCTATACAGGTCATGCTATACTAAACAATATTGCCAATAATACTGATAGTAATAGAATTTATAATTAAATATGGAATTGGTATGAAAGGATAAAAAGATGAATCAAAAGATAAGGACTTTATCTAGTTATACAGCCATATTGCTTGACATAGGGGTTATACTTGCTGCATATTCTGTTGCAAATGTGCTCAGGTTTAATACAGTACAGATACATATAATGACAAACGCTGATTATGTAGCATTACGCTGGTTTATTATACTCACATATATATCAGTACAGCTTTTTTTCAGGACTAATACAGATTTTCTGACAAGGGATAAGTTAAGAGAAGCTTATCTAGTATTAAAGCAATATATAATTGTATCTGCATGTGTAATGGCATATTTTTATCTTATGAAACTAGGTGGAGAGTATTCAAGGCTGCAGTTAGGATATTTTTTTGTAATAGCTTTAACAGGCACATATATAGAACATCTGGTTTTAAAAAAGGTATTACAACAGAAATACATGACTACATATGCAGAAAAAATTGTACTAATATCAGATAGCCATAATATAGAAATTGTTTTAGAGGAATTAAGAAAAATTGAATATTTAAGTATAGAATATATAGCTTTAACAGATAAAGACCTGATAGGGCAGGATATTGATAGTGTTCCTGTTATAGCTGATATGGATAATATGGAAGAAGTGATTAAAAATATTCCTGTTGATGGGGCATTTATTTATTTACCATATAAAGCAGGTGGACATACAGAAAAAATAATGGGCTGGCTGAATGCTATGGGAATAAAGATATATTTAAATTTGCGTGAGTATGGATATAATTTTGGACAGAAACAATTTACATCAATAGGAAAATATGGTGTTATGGTTTATTCAAACTATGAATATGAAATACGTGATATAGTAATAAAACGTATTATGGATATATGTGGGGGGCTTGTATTATTTATATTTATGTGTATTGCACTTCCATTTGTAGCTATAGGGATAGCAATACAGTCACCAGGGCCAGTAATGTTTAAACAGACACGTATAGGAAAGAATGGAAGGCGGTTTGAGATATATAAATTCCGTTCAATGTATATGGATGCAGAAGAGAGAAAAGCCAGTCTTATGGAAGAAAATGAGATGGGCAGTGATTTTATGTTTAAGATAAAAGACGACCCAAGAATATTTCCTGTTGGAAAGATTATAAGAAAACTTAGCATAGATGAACTTCCACAGGCTATAAATATAATAAAAGGTGATATGAGCCTTGTAGGGACGCGTCCTCCTACAGAATCAGAATTTGAAATGTATGAATCATACCATAGAAGAAGGGTCAGTATAAAACCAGGCCTGACAGGACTTTGGCAGGTAAGCGGGAGAAGCAGCATAACTGATTTTGATGAAATAGTAAAACTGGACTGTGAGTATATTGATAACTGGAATTTAAGGCAGGATTTAAAGATTATCTTAAAAACAGTATGGGTGGTATTGTTTGGGAGAGGGGCAGAATAGAAATTTAAAAGATAGGAGAAAAACAATGGAAAACGATGAGGTTGTAATTGATTTAAGAGTATTAATGTGGGAGATACTTAGGAAATGGCATATAATCCTGGTTGTATGTGTTATATTTGCCATAGCATCTGGAATGTTTGGAATGCATAGAAAAAGGGCACAAAGTGTAGAGGTGCAACCAGAAGATTTATATGAACAGCTAAAACCAGCAGAAATTGTTAAGGTTAATAATCTTGTTTCAATACAAAAAAGAATTGATGAGAAAACAGAATATGAGAAAAATTCTATTTATATGTCATTAAATGCATATGATGTTGATGTAGCAAGAACTGATTTTATATTGGGCAAAAGCCCTGATAATAAGTATATACGCCAGATGTATATGGCATATATATTTGAAGGCGGGTTATATAATGATATTATAAAAGAGTATACAGATGATATCAGTCTAGAGAATCTTTCAGAACTGGTCAGGATTATGCTTTCAGACAGGAAAGTAAATGTTAATGAGGATAGTGAAGAAAATTATTATAAAGGCGATGATTTAAACAGAGTTATTTCTGTAAAGATTTTAGGAAGGGATAAAGAACAATGTGAAGAACTGCAGTCACTTTTAGTTAAAAATGTAAAGCAGTATGAGAAAGAAGTACAAAAGAAATATAATAACCATTCCATTGAGGAAGTGGCATCTAGTGTATATAAGGCTGTGGATACAGATATATCAACTGCTAAAAGCACATATGACAGCCAGATGTATTCATTATATAATGAGTACCAGTCATTATATAATGCTTTAAGTGATACACAGATTTCATTATTTGATGAGCTTTTAAATGAGGATGAAGAGTCTGTCGAAGAAAAGGCAGAAATTGCTACACAGCCTGCTTCTGGCGGAATTAGCTTGAAATATGTAATAGTTGGAATTTTAGCAGGTGGGTTTCTTTCTGTAGTTGTTATAGTTTTAACCACTATGTTTAATGGAAAGATATTTGTACAAAGACAGATTACTGACAGAGGGCTTGCAAGGGTTTTTGGGACATTTGGCAAGAATAAAAATAATATTGCAAGTATTGTGCTTGGGGATGTTGGTACTGATAAAACAAGCCAACTTGATATTATTGTTGCAAAGGTCAATGTTTATTGTAAGAAAAATGAAGTTAATGAGCTGTTTATAATAGATAACTGTATAACAGAAACAGGGAAATCACGCATGAAGAATGTGATTGATACAATACAAAGAAGTGGTATAAATTGTAAAAAGGTGACATTATCTGAAGGTGATTCAAAATATACAGAATTATGTGATAAAAATAACATTGTTGTTATTGAGGAATTAGGAAAAGGTACATTAAAAGCATTAGAATATATGTTTATGCAGTTGAAGGATTTGGAAAGCAAGGTATGTGGGGTAATATGTGTACAATAGCTGGTAAAAGGAAGATATTATGCGCCAGGGTATAAAGATATTATAGAGAGGGTGTAATATAGTAACATGGCAAAAGAAAAATCACTTGCATATAATATGCTACTAAATGGATTATTAAAGGTATCTTCATATATTTTTCCACTTGTAGCCTTTCCATATGTGTCAAGGGTGTTGCTTCCAGAAGGGGTGGGCAGGGTTTCTTTTGCAGCTTCTTTTATTACTTATTTTTCAATGCTAGCGCAGATGGGAATACCAACTTATGGAATACAAGCATGTGCTAAAGTGCGTGATAATAAAATGGAACTTAGCAAGACAGCCCATGAATTATTTTTTATAAATATTTTTATGGCGCTAATATCATACATTATTTTTGCAATTTCTTTATTATTAGTTCCCAGATTACAAGAGGACAAAACACTATTTCTTGTAATGAGCGCAATGGTTTTATTGAATGTCATGGGGGCAGAATGGTTATACCAGGCAGTAGAGCAGTATGCTTATATTACAGCAAGGGCATTGGTTTTTAAAATTCTTGCCATACCCTTGCTGTTTGTTTTGGTGAGAAACCCAAAAGATTATATTTTTTATGGAATGTTGACAATATTTGCCTCAAATGCATCAAGTATATTTAATTTTATACATGCCAGGAAAATAATTTTTATAAAGCCGCTGGGAAATTATAATGTTAAACGCCATATAAAGCAGATAATTGTTTTATTTGCTGTTTCATGTGCTACTCTGGTGTATACTAATCTGGATATTTTTATGCTGGGAATTATAAAGAATTCAAGGGAAACAGGTTACTATGAAGCAGCAATTAAAATTAAGGGTCTTCTTACTACTATAGTTACTGCTGGTGGAATAGTCCTTCTTCCCAGGATGTCCTATTATCTTGAAAAGGGCAAAGAAAAAGAATTTTTTAATACATGTAAGAAAGCCATACATGTAATATTAGCCGTGGCACTGCCTGTGTCAGTTTATTTCACTTTTTTTGCCCAGGAGAGTATAAGGCTTGTATCAGGACCAGCTTATGCAAGAGCAGTTATTCCTATGCAGATAATTATGCCAACGGTTTTATTAATAGGTCTTACCAATATAATTGGAATACAGATGCTTGTTGCTATGGGGAAAGGACAACATACCTTATATTCAGTTATATCGGGTGCAGCAACTGACTTAATATTAAATGTATTTTTTATTCCATTATATGGAGCAGCAGGTGCAGCAATTGGAACTCTTATTGCAGAAATAGTAGTTTTTTTGGTGCAATATAATTATATAAAAAAAATAGCAGGAAAGTTATTTACAAATTGTAATTGGAAGTTGTTAGTGTTTTCTTGCCTGATGGCTATTGCTGCAACATTATGGGTGAAAATTTTAAATATTCCTATATTGTTTTCATTTATTATTTCTTCAGTTATTTTTTTTGGGAGTTATATTGGGATACTTATATGGAGAAAAGAGCCATTTGCTGTTGGAGTTATATGTAAAGTTAAAAGAGGATTAGAAAAGACGCTGGTTGAAAAATACCAACATAATGATATAGTAAATAAACCAGAAATGAGGGACAATATGAAACATAAAAATTATTATTTTAAAAATATAACAGATAGCTTTATTATGAATTGGAAAATAATAATACCATTTATAATTTTATGTACATTAGGATTAAGTGTGCTTGGATACCGTCAAGCAAACCAGATTAAGAATTTAACTGCTGAACAACAGAAAGAAGTAGATTTATATAATGAGCAGCTTGCCTCCTATGATAAACAGATTGAAGAAAGCCAGAAAAATATAGAAACAATCCAGGTTGAAATTGATAAGTTACAAAAATATATAGATGAATCAATATATATGAAATTAGAACCTTTAAATTTGCAGCTCGCAACTGCACAGTATGCGGTAACTGACACATTAAATGTATCATATATTATTAGTTCTATGACAAATTATCTTGCTTATGGCAATATTCAGGAAATCCTTGAAAAAGAATATGGTACTGAAGAGGCTGGTTATATAAGGGAAATTTTATCATGGCCAGTTAATGGTAATTTATTGAATATAACAATAACGCATTATGATAAAGAAAAAGGGAAAGAAATATTAAAACTAATACAGAAAAGCATTGAAAGCTATATTCCGGAAATAGTTAAGGTGCAGGGAAAGTTTACTTTTAAAAAGCTAGAAACCAAGTTTTATACTAAAAAGGATAATGATGTAACAAATGCCCAGAATTCAAGAATGGATACATTGAAAAACTATAATGTTTCGCTGGCAGATTATAATACCAGGATTGCATCTAATAAGAATTCAAAGGCAGATTATATTGAAAAAAACCAGCCTGAAGTTATGGAAGCTGCTGCACCAGGTAAGATATTGGTTGTAAAGTATGCTGCTTTTGGCATTATTCTTGGTATTGTACTGCCATTTGTAATTATTTCATTAAGGTATATACTTAGCAACAGGATACGTTCATCCAGGGAACTAATAAATGCAGAAGTACCTGTATTTCCATGTATTAGTGGTGGAAAAGGGCAAAGACCTGATATATCCCTGGGAATTACAGAATTAAAATTTCTTGTACAGAAATATGGTGCTGATGGCTTTTTCCTTAACCTGCTTTCGGGTGATGATAAAGTAAAAAATATAGTAGAAGATATAACAAAAACATTTAAACAAAGTGGTATTTCTGTAGAAACAGGGGTTATGGCCAGTGAAGATACAAGGTCGCTGGAGCATATGGTTAAAAAACAGTATGCAGTAGTAATAGTAAAAACTGGGGAGAATACTTATCCGCAGCTTGCCAGCCAGCTTGCAGCATGCCAGAAGTTTGGTATTTCTTTGTGGGGATGTATAGTGGTAGAGTAATTATATGGAATGTTAAAAAGCAATATTATTCTGCTAATCACATATGAGAGGATAATTATAATGGGCTTTCTTATAGAAAAATATAACTGCTGGACAAAAAATCCACAGAATGGAGAAAATTTATTTTTTGCTGGATTTATACTTTATATTTTTTGGGACATTATGAGAACAACAATGTTTCCCCATAGTGGAGCAGTATTTAATATATGTCTTGCATTTGCAGTAGTAATACTTGTAACAAAGATTTTTTTATTTGACGTTTATACACCTAGGTTATTTATAGGTGTTGTAGGTATGTTTTTATTAAGTATTATTGTACTTTTGAGAAGTGGTTATTTCTGGCCATTTTTATGGGTATTAATGATGGTGTCAGCAAAAGATATACCTTTTAGGAAAATATTAAAGATATATTTGTTAATGAATATATCTATTATGGGTCTGGCTTTTATTGCTTCATTGTCAGGAGTAATCGAAAACCTTGCGTATACTAATGAAGACTGGGATAATTTAAGATACTCATTTGGATGTGTTTATACAACAGATTTTGCAGCACACGTGTTTTTTATGCTTCTTACAGCGTTCTATTTGTACCAGGACAAGCTTAAATGGTATCATTATGCTGGAACATGCGGAGCTGCAGGCCTTATTTATTATTTTTGTTTTGCAAAACTGGATACAATATGCATTCTTTTAATGGTTTTGTTTTTTGGAGGATACCATATATTACAATGGCAAAGCAGTAAGGAGAGGGTAATAGTACCAAGAATAGAAAAGAGAAGCCAGAAGGTGTTTATTTTTAAAAGGACGAAGGCATATTTAAGGTGGAAAGGGATTTGGATGAAAGTTGCATTATTTAGTATGCCAGTTCTTGCAATACTTATGTATTTTTTGTCCGTTTCCTACCAGCAGGATAATGAGTTTTTAGAAAATATTAATGAAACTATAACAGGAAGGCTGGCATTAGGGAAAACTGGATTGGATGATTATGGAATTTCATTATTTGGGCAGGATGTACCTATGGTTGGATTTGGAGGGTCTACAACTCTGGAAGAAGAATATTTTTTTATAGATAGTTCGTATCTGAATATTTTACTAAGATATGGTATTTTGTTCTTAATAATGGTGTTTATTATTTATGGTACCATATGTTATAAACATAAGGAAGATACAGTTCTTATGCTAGCAGTTACATTGCTGGCAATAAGCTGTTTTATTGACCATCATATGATGGAAGAGGCTTATAATCCGTTGACATATGCGCTTTTTGCAAAGACAGGGGAGATACTGGGGAAATCAGATAAATGCAGTTTAAAGTCATATTTCCAAAATTAAACAGTTATTTGACATATATATTACCAGTGATTATAATATAAATTGTTTATGCTGTTATATTTAGAGAGGTTTTTGTATGTTAGTATCAATTATAACTCCTATGTATAATTCAGAGGCTACTATTTCAGAAACTATTGAATCTGTGCTGGCACAGACATATTCCGAATGGGAATTGGTTATAGTAGATGATTGCTCAACTGATTCATCATCAGATATTGTTAAAAAATACCAAGATATGGATAAAAGGATTCATTATTATAAAAGGGAAAAAAAATCAAGTATTGCAAATGCAAGGAATTATGCCATTAATATGTCAAAGGGATATTACCTGGCTTTCCTGGATAGTGATGATTTATGGGAAAAGGATAAATTACATAAACAAGTAACTTTTATGAAGAAAAACAATGTCAGGTTTTGTTATTCGGCATGTGCCACTATTGATGAAAATAGTAATAAAACAGGCAAAGTACGCTGGGTAAAAGATTATGCAGATTATTCAATATTGCTAAAAGGAAATTTTATTCCCTGTCTTACAGTTGTTCTTGAGAGGGAATTGTTTGATAAAGCAGAGTTTCCAGAAATAAAACATGAGGATTATGCTGTGTGGCTTTCTATTCTGAAAACTGGAGTTAAAGCATATGGGATTAATGAGGTTCTGGCATATTACCGTATAAATAGCAAATCAGCAAGTGCTAATAAATTTAAGGCGGCATTGTGGACTTGGAATATATATTACAATTATGAAAAAATGCCAGTTTATAAGAGTATATATTATTTTTTAAATTATATTATTAATGCAGTAAGAAAAAGGCTTTGATTAAAAATATTGTAAAACAAAAATATTTGAATATGAAAGGTATTAAGAATGGAAGAACGTATGGATAAGATATTAAGTATAGTTATCCCGGCATATAATGTAGAAAAATATCTTAAAAGATGTCTTTCTTCAATTGCATTTATAAAGCCAGATTTATTGGAAAAAATTGAGGTATTAATTATTGATGATGGCTCCACTGATAATACAGCAGAAATCGCATTGAAATACTGTCAGAAATATCCTGGAACATTTTATTTGCATTCAAAAGAAAATGGCGGACATGGTTCAGCAATTAATACAGGGATATTATATGCTACAGGTAAATATTTCAAAATAGTAGATGGTGATGACTGGCTGTCTGCAAAGGCTTTGCAAAACTTTATTGGGATTTTAGAAAAACAGGATGTAGATATAGTTGCTTCTGATTATTTGTGTATAAAAGATAAAACAGGAGAAATACTGGCAAAAAAAACCTGCACAGATGATAAAATGCAATATGGGAAAATAGCATCTATGTCAAAGGGAGAGATTAAAAAGGTTATTAAGATGCACTCCTTTACTATTAAGACGGTTTATTTAAAAAATATGCCATATAAAATAGATGAACATTGCTTTTATGTTGATGTAGAATATATAACTTATCCTATGATAAATGTAGAAAGTGTATATTATACAGATATTTGTCTTTATATGTACCGTTTAGGCAGGAATGGGCAGAGTGTGGATATTAAGAGTATGCAAAGGAACAGAGCCCAGCATATGAAGGTTTACCACAGTCTTACTACTTTTTATAAAATGGCAGTAAAAAAAGGAACTCCATTAAATATAAGAAAGTATATTGAAAAATGTATTGCACAGGTTATAGAAAATCAATTTCAGATTTATATTAGTTTGGGTTTTCAAAAGGGAATTAAAAAGGAATTAAAAGAATGGGATTGTAAATTAAAAAAGCAGTATCCAAGAATATATGAAAGTACAGAGAAAAAGAGTATTACACTTTTACGGTTTACTAATTACCATTTATTAAAACCAGCAGCAATAATATATAAAATAGTTAAACATTGATATTTTTATTTAAATATGGCATACTTTCCTGTATGCCATAAAAATTTCCATAATTAATATTATATGTAGTATATGGAAGTTGCCTCAAATACTGTTTCTATAATTACCCCATTTCTTTTCCTTTTATATTTTGTGTTTTTGCTTTATAATATGTATTTCTGTTTTTTATATGTATTTTCCGTCTGTATAAAAAGCTTCTTCCGTTTTTGCCAGACTGTTCTATTATTCCAATATACTTAAAAATATTAATTGCAAGCTGTGCATATCTTATTTTAATTTGCGCATGTTTTGCATAATCCTTTGTGCAAAATATATCAGGCAGGCTTTCAGGCAGAAGCGAGGAATACTCTTCTTTGCTGCCTATATAAAGTTCATCTACAAGTGCAACAGGTATGCGGTCATAGCGTGAAGCCCCCTTTTTCCTGTCTTTGCCGTATCCATTTAGAATCCTGTATTCTTCTGCGTCAACAAGTATAAGGCATATATGCAGGCCTGGATTTGCCAGGTATGTCTTTATTTTATATAATTCATAAAATGCGTCATAGAAGCTGCCACGTTTCGGGGATTTTCTTCCTGCTGATACTTCCCCTGTTTTTTCATCAATCCAGTACAGCCATTTTGTAGAAACAATAGGATATACTATTGTTACAGGGTAAAGTTCCAGAAATTTATCAAGTTTTTTTCTCATACTGTTAAAGTTCCGTGTCTGGATTTCAATAACTTCATTAGCATGTTGTATATCTGCAACGAACTTTCCAATTTTTACTTCCTGGCAGGAGGTATCGGGTTCGTAAAAATTTTTAAGCACAGCATGGAGTGTTTTCTCTTTAAGAGTCCCTATTCCATTGCAGGTACTCTGTTTATTAACTACTTTGTCACATGCAGCAAGAAATAATTTCTTGTCATATTCTGATACAGGCATATTAAGCTCCTTCCATTATAACATGATATTGCACCAGGCAATACAATATATGTTTATAGAAATTATATATTAAATTTACCTTTAATACAAGAAAATATGAATATCCAGTTTTAAAATGAGCATACTTAAAAAGAATAGCAATAGAAGTAAAAACATAATCCAGATGCTTTTTTAAATATTACAGGCATTTAGAAATGAGGTATATATGGGTATATTCACAGGTAGTATTGATGAACGTAAAGACGCTGTCAACAAACTTTTAAATATGGAGTCTAATTTTGACATTATCCAGAGGGATATAACAATTGGCGGCAGGCAGGCTGTATTATTTGTTATTAATGGTTTTTTAAATAGTGATTTATGTGAGAAAATTATTGAATATTTTTATAATATCAGCATTAGTAATTTCCCAAGGGATTTGCAGGGGTTTATGAAAGAGTGCCTTCCTTTTGCTGATACTAAGCCTGCTGATACTGAAGAAAGTTTTAAGGATGCAGTCCTTGCAGGGCTTGCTTGTTTTATGATAGATGGGTATAGTGAAATAATAACCCTTGATATAAGGAAATTCCCGTCAAGAAGTGTAGAAGAGCCTGATAAGGACAAGGTATTAAGAGGGTCAAGGGATGGTTTTGTAGAGACACTTCTTCCTAATACTGCATTGGTCAGAAGGCGTATAAGGGATGAAGGTCTTATATTTGAGGTATATAAGGCAGGCAGAAGTTCACGTACTGATATAGCTGTAGGCTATATGAAGGGAAGAGTTAAAGAAGCAGTTATTGAAAAGGTATTGGACAAAATAAAAAATATAGATGTTGATTCCCTTACAATGAACCAGGAAAGCCTTGCAGAAGCAATTTTTCCAGGACACTGGTTTAATCCGTTCCCTAAGTTTAAATATACAGAAAGGCCCGATACGGCAGCGGCGTGCCTTCTGGAAGGAAGCGTTGTTATACTAGTTGATAATTCACCTTCTGCAATGATTATACCTACATCACTTTTTGATATAATAGAAGATGCCAATGATTATTATTTTCCTCCTATAACTGGCACATACCTCCGGCTCACAAGAATGGTTACAAACCTGCTTGCACTTTTTATTACACCTGTATTTCTTCTGTTTATTGAAAATCCAGACTGGATACCTAAAGGGTTTGACTTTATAATGATTAAAGATGATATACATGTAAATCCTTTAATACAGTTTTTAATTCTTGAACTTGCAGTAGATGGCCTTAAAATGGCATCAGTAAATACACCATCTATGCTCTCAACACCATTAAGCGTAGTAGCGGCTATTGTGTTTGGTGATTATACAGTAGAATCTGGCTGGTTTAACAGTGAAATAATGCTTTATATGGCATTTGTAGCAGTTGCAAACTATACACAAAGCAATATGGAACTCGGCTATGCGCTGAAATTTAGCAGGATAATGTTGTTATTAGTTACAAATTTTTTTGGTATATGGGGGTTTACAGCAGGAACAATTTTAATAGTATTTGCACTTCTGTTTAATAAAACATTTACAGGCAGAGGATATTTATATCCACTTATGCCATTTGACAAAATACAGCTTTTAAAAAGGTTTTTCAGGGTAAGCCTTGGAACAGATGAAAAATTGCGCAGCAGATAGAATCCAATGGTGTAATGCTTTACACAGCTATATAAAAAGTGTTATAATAATGGACAATATTATCTGTGGAAAAGTCCGGAGGGATTTATGAAAGAAAAAATAGATGAAGCAGCAAACGGGATATTTAAAAATGGTCCGGCAGAACTTGTGCTTACCCCGCCAAGCCTGAAACTTGAAACTGATTCTGGTGGGCAATGTGCTGGAAGTTTTGTTGCCAGCAATAGCAAAAACAGGCAAATGAAAGGAATTGTATGTACAAGCAGCCATTATATAAGACTTGAACAGGTTTCTTTCCAAGGGGAAACTGCTACAATCCAATTTTATTTTGATGGCACAAATTTTATGCCTGGTGAAGTGGCAAAAGGTACAATCCTTGTTATTACAGACTGTGGGACTGCACGTGTCCGGTTTACTGTTAATGTAAATGTACCATCCTGTACGGTTTCTTCAGGTAAAATCAAAGATTTGTTCCATTTCACAAATCTTGCCAGGGAAAACAGTACAGAGGCGGTACAGCTTTTCAGGAATAAGCATTTTGAAGAGGTATTTTTATACAGGGATAATTCCAATATTGCCCTCTACAGAGGGCTTATTTCCAGTACAAGCAAAGGGCTTGCTATGGAAGAATTTTTAATTGCAATACATAAAAAACTGCCTATAATGCTTACAGTAAACCAGACTTCATTTGAATATAAAAACTGCCACGAAAAATTTACAGATGAAATTATAATAACGAAAGATAACTGGGGATTTGGTGAATTCCATATAAATTCAGATGCAGATTTTATAATACCAGAACATAAAATTATCTGGGCTGATAATTTTATAGGCAGGACATTTAAACTGTCATTTATGGCTGACCCTTCTAAAATGGCATCAGGAAATAATTATGCAAGGATAAAAATAACATCAGTCAGGCAGACTATTGAAATAGAAATAACAGCTATAAAACCAGGGATAAGGCATGAGGTTGTTATAAAACAGCTTGCTTTACAAAAGAAATATTACAACCTGACAAAATTGTATCTTGATTTTTCTATGGACAGAATAGATACAGAAGAATATATTTCTTCTGTAGAAAAAATAGTTGCAGGAGTACCAAGCATGGATTTAGATATTGAAGCAGAATTATATAAAATCCACCTTGGAATTATAGGCATGCAGGAAGATGTAATAGAAAGCGGGTTTGAGCGCCTTGCACCACTGGTAAAGGAAATATACAGGCAAGATACCAGGCTTTATTGTGCATATTTATATTTAAAAGGGCTCTGGGCAAGCAATTCACATGAAAGGGACGAATGTATTAAAAAGATAAGGAAATGTTACGAAGAAAAAGAATATAGCTGGCAGGTTTTGTGGTTTTTATTTTATCTGGACAGGGAATATGAACCAGACAGGGTAAAACTTGAAAGCATATATGGGCATATTAAAGCAGGGTGCCACAGCCCTGTGCTGTATCTTGAGGTTTGTAATATACTAAATGACACACCTGATAAACTGGCTGAATTAAATATGGAAGTAGTTTTATGCCTGCACTGGGGATGTATCAATGATTACCTGGAAAAAGAACTGGTACTGCGTTATACGTATCTTGCCAGCCGGTTGAAAAGTTATTCAAAACTTGTATTGTCAGATTTATGTAAATTTTATGAAAAATATAATGATGACGAAATACTAGTGGCAATATGCAGCACATTTATGAAAGGCCAGATGACATCTCCTGAGGCTTTTAAATGGTATGCAATGGGCATAGATAAAAACTTAAAGCTTACTGATTTGTATGAGTATTATATGTATTCGCTAGATGAGACACAGGAGATACATCTTAAACAATCTGTGCTTTTGTATTTCTTATATGACAACCATCTTACAGCATCTAAAAAAGCAATGCTTTATGCATATATTATTAAGAATAAGGAACAGATACCTGATACATATAATGCATATATGAATAATATAGAAGAGTTTTGTTTTGCGCAGCTTCATCAGGGGCGCATTAGCAAAAACCTGGCAATAATATATGAAGAATGCATAAATGAGGATAAGATTACAGATAATGTAGCAGCAGAGCTTCCTAAAGTGATGTTCAGCCATGAAATTTTATGCAATAACCCTGATATAACAGGAGTTTATGTAAGACACCGTGAACTTAAAGAAGAGGAATTTGTACCACTTGTCCATGGAAGGGCTGTTGTCCATATATTTACAGAACAGTCACATGTATTTCTTGCAGACGGGCTGGATAACCGTTATATAATGTCAATAGATTATACTGCCAATAAACTCTTAAATCTTGACCATCTTGCATCAAGGTGTTTTGAAAGAAATAAAAGGGACACAGGGCTTCTTTTATATCTTTATGACAGGGCAGACCATCTGCACCAGACAGGTACATCTGCAATGGAGGTACACAGGGCAGTTATTAATATACAAGGGCTAAGTGATTACCAGCATAGAAAAGTTTTTGTTGCCCTGGTAAAATACTACTTTGATAATTTTGAAGGGCAGCTTCTTGATGAGTGTCTTGCTTCGATGGACTGGGATGATGTAAGTAGTTCTGAAAGGGCACAGTTTATAGAATATTGTGCTGTGAGGCATTGCTATGGCAAGGCAATGGAAGGAATACTAAAGTATGGGTATGATAAAATACCTGGCAAACGGCTTTTACAGATTTCCTCACATACATTTGAAGAGAGCGCAGATACTGAAAATGTTTACCTTGTAAGGCTTGCATGGCATATTTTTAATACTGGCAAGTTTGATGAAAATGTGTTAAAATACCTCTGCCGTTACTTTATAGATGGTATATACGAAGAAACAAAAGTATGGCAGGCAGCACGTGGTTTTGGCATAGAGTGCAAGGATTTTGAAGAACGAATAATTGCACAGATGGTATTTACAGAGGAGATATCACCAGAAGCATATAATATATTCTACAGTTATTATGAAGGTGGTGATAATAAGCGGCTGGTTAAGGCATTCCTTAAAGTTATAGCTTATAAATACCTTATTAAAAACTGGCTTATACCTAATGATATGTTTAAATATTTTTATAATGAAGTACGTACGCAGGAAAATATGATTTGTCTTATTGCTGTTTTAAAATATTTAAGCCAGAAAAAGAAACTTACAGAAGAAGAAACAAGTTTTGCAGATTATAATGTCAATATGCTTTATGAAAAAAATATTGTGTTTTCATTTTTTAAGGATTTTATTGGAAAGTTTTCACTCCCTATACATATAATGGATGCACAATATGTTGAATATATAGCAGAACCTGGATGTGAAGTGAAAATACATTATCTTATTTCACAAGGGCAGAAAATACAGTCTTCAGATAGTGGTGAAGAATTTATTACTGAAACAATGAGAGATGTATTTGAGGGCATAAGGGTTAAGGAATTTGTGCTGTTCCAGGATGAGCTTCTACAGTATTATATATCAGAAACAGATGGAAATGGAGAAAGGATTACACGGAGTGTAAGTGTGCATTTTGATGAATCTATGGATGATGCAAGGGAAGGAAGCCGTTACCATACACTTAATACAATGATGATTGCTAAAGAAATGCATGATGATGCAACCCTTATTGACCTTATGGAAGAATATGCCAGGGAACGTGAAAATGTAAAACGGCTGTTTAAACCCATATTAGATTAGAAGAACTTGGGGGAATATATATGAATGAAGAGCGGCAGCTTTTAGTTGGGATTGATTTAGGCAGGACAATTTCACAGATTTCATGTTTTGACAGCAAATTATATGAACCAGTTCCAATTGGAAGAATGCATGGAACAGAACGTGAATATGAGATACCAGTTGTATTTGCAATAAACAGGAAAAATAATGAATGGCTCTGGGGGACGGATGCACTTGAGGCAGGGGAAGATTTTATACATCTTGACAATATACTTGAGCGCATTGTATCAACAGATAAATTTGAGATTACAGGATATACTTTCCACAGCAAAGAAGTTTTAAAAAGGTTTTTATTAAAAGAATTAAGCCTGCTGAAAGAATATTATCCAAATGATACAATTAAAAAACTGGTTATAAGCTTAGAAGACAGGGACAGCAAGGCAATGCCAATAATTAAAGATGCCTGTGGGGAACTTGGGATAATGGAGGACAGGCTTGTTGTACAGAGCCATAAGCAGAGCTATATGTACTATGCAGTAAGCCAACCAAAGGAACTCTGGATTAATAATGTTGGCATGTTTGAATACAATACAGGAGGGCTGTCATATTCACAGATATCTATAGACAGGAAAAATGTGCCATATATAGTAGGTGTTGATAAAAAAGACTTGTCAGATGTCATGCCTTATTCAATCCTGCTTGAAAATGATGATATACGTATTAAATATTCTTTTATAAATGTTGCCAATACGGCACTTCATAAGCAGATGGTTACTACGATATATGTAACAGGTACTGGTTTTGAAGGAAAATGGGCTTCAGATGCACTTAAGGAACTTTGTGCTGGCAGAAGGGTATTCAGGGGACAGAACCTTTTTACAAAGGGCGCATGTTACGCTGCCAGGGAATTTGCAGACAAGGGGAAACTGGAAGGTTTTATTTTCCTTGATGAAGATATGATTACAAGTGATATCTTAATCAGGACATACCACAATGCGGAATTTGGCGAAGTGGTTCTTGCCACGGCAGGTTCAAGATGGAACGAGGTAGATTCAAGCATTGATGTTATACCAGATGATGAAGAAGAAATCCAGATTATTACAAGGAATGTACTGTTACATGAAGCCAAAGCACATATATTGTCACTTAGCGGTTTTACAGGCAGGGAAAATAAGATGACACGTTTTACTGTAAGAATACGGTTTGCCAGTAAAAATACATGTATTGTAACGCTTAAAGATAACGGGTTTGGTGAATTTTGCCCTTCAACTAACAGGATATGGGAACGTTATATTGATATATAGGAGAAAAAGGGAAGAAATAATTACGGAGGATGTATATGGGTAAATTAATCCAATGCACTGGCAGGCTTGCAAAAAAGCCGTATTATTTTAAAGTGACAGATACTAATGTATATTCGATAGAAGAAGTCTGTTATTTTATCCACCAGAATATTTATATGCTGCAAAATGATTTTTTTACTTATGGTTTTGCAATATGGCTGAGAGATGAACTTGGCATGGAAGATACTGCACTTAAAATGGAAAATATGCTTCATTATAATAATAACCTGAAAGATATTGTTGTCACTTTATGCTGTAGCTGTGATTATTATGATGAAAAGGAAATAAATGAACTTATAAGAATAATGGATGAAACCCAGAGCCTTCCATTGCGTAAAAGGCAGAAGATAAAAGCAGACAATTACTTAAGATGTAATCTGTTTGAAAAGGCACTAGAGGAATATGGGCACATTTTAAAAAGCGATAATATGCTGGCAGCAGATATAAAAGAATATGGGGCTATTTACCATAATATAGGGGCAGCATATGCAAGCCTTGGTGGGTACAGCAAGGCTTGTGGTTATTTTTCCCAGGCATATGAAAAAGGGAAGAATAAGGAGTCTTTAAGGGAATATATATATTGCCTTATACTGCTGGAAGATAATAACCGGTATGAACTTGTGTGCAGGCAATACAATATTACAGAAGAAGAAAGGGACAGCATTAAAAAAGATTTTAAAGAAATAAACAAGGCAAGTGCTGTCTCAAAGGAAACAAGTAAAATATCACGTTTAAGGGAAATACTAAAATCCGGTTACTTAGAAGAATATTATGAGAAAACAGATGGATATATTAAGCGTTGGAAGGATGAATACCGCGAAGAAATCAGTGTTTGAAAGGATATATTATGGCTTTTTGGAACAGGAAAAAGAAAACAAAAATTTCAGATAATGCAGATAATATAATTAATGAAAACGGTATAGAAAATTTATCTGGCAGCAGGCAGCAGAAGAGCACAGCAGCAGGCAGTACAGAAAGTATTATAGAAGAGACTGGGCAGGAGAAATTTTCATCTGTAGACAGAAAAGACCAGAAAAGGCTTGTGCGGGAATGCTGTGAATCTGCTATGGAAAATGACCGGCAGATAAGCGAAGCTAAAAAAGAGTATGAAAAAATTACATCACATCTGTCTGATATCCAGAAAATTGACAGAATAAGCGGGGCGGAAAGAAAAGAGCTGGTTGATATATGCAAAAATATAGTAAATCTTGTTAATGAGCGCAACCGTTATAAGAACAGGACAATGACTATTACAGAGGCTCAGATGAGAAGGTTTGAGCCATATGAGGAAGAGCTTGTTGACGAAATCAAGAAAATGTATAGTGCAGAATCCTACCAGAAGGCTATAGAAAGCGATATATCAAACCTGAAAAAGGAAAAACAGCTTTTATATAATGAACAGAGGGAAATACGCGGCAGGCAAAATTCTCTTAAGTCAATGGCTAAGGTGCTTTCAGCCCTTATAATATCAATATTTGTCTTATTTATTGTAATTTATTATGCACTTGAAGTTGATATGACTTTTCCATATCTGGGAACGGTGCTGCTTGCTGCAGTTTCAGCAACTGTAATATTTCTTGAAGCTAATAAGAACAAACGGGACATGCTACTTAATGACAGAAAAGTTAATAAAGCAGTTGGGCTTATGAACCGGGTTAAAATAAAATATGTTAATAATGTAAATATGCTTAATTATAACTGTGAAAAGTTCAGTGTTAAAAGTGCCAAAGACTTTGAAGAGAAATGGAATGAATATTGTAAAATGAAGGAATACGAAAGGCGTTTCAGGGAAAATACAGAGAAACTTAATTTTAATAATGAATGTCTGGTAAGCCTTTTACGCGAAAATGGCATTGCTGACAGTGATATATGGGTAAGCCAGGCACTTGCAATTATTGATGAAAGGGAAATGGTAGAAATACGTCATGTATTTAACCAGGGCAGGCAAAGGCTGCGTGAAAGGATAGAATATAATGAAACTGTAAAAGCTGGCACAGTAAAACAGATAGATGAGCTTATAACAAAATATCCAGATATGCAAAATGAACTTCTTGATATAGTTAAGGAATATAGTGCAGCCAATGCATAAAAGATTTAAGGGGGGATTATTAAATGGAATTAATTAAAAGTTTAAGAAATAATGATGAGATAACAATTAATTTGTTTGACAAAGAGGAAAGTGTAGAGGTCTTTTCTACTGGTGACAATAGTTTTGATGAGGATGGAAATGATAAGGAAGATGGCTTTCCTTTAAATGATGCAGAAATTGAATGTCTGAACTGGCTTATTGCAAATATTGATATATGTGATTACAAAAAGGAAATTACAGAATATTGTAATGAACAATATAATGCAATTGGCGGCAAGCAGATAACAGAGGCAGAACTTGAGAATGAAATCTGTATTTCAGCAATTGCAATTAATATTGGCGGGGTAGTGGAATCATATGACGGTTTTGTTTATCCAGAAATATCATTTTTGGGAGAGTGTGAATGTGACTCTGAACATGGCATATGCATCGGTTTCAGGGATAAGAAGTTCTTAGGCATAGATTCACAGGACTGGGCTTTATAGAATAGCCAGGTGGAGGCTTTATGGAAGGGTTAATCCATATTTATACTGGTACAGGAAAAGGGAAAACAACTGCCGCTGCTGGTCTGTCAATACGTTTTGCAGGCAGTGGCGGCAAGGTTTTATTTACACAGTTTTTAAAAAACGACGATTCAAGTGAACTGGCTGTCCTAAGGCAAATTGGAAATATTGTATTTTTGCCATCAAATGCTTATTTTGGGTTTACACGTTCAATGACACCAGAAGTAAAGGAGAATGCCAGCAGGCATTATAATAATTATTTTACAAAAATACTCGGTGAAGTATTTTCTAATAATTATGGGCTTCTTATACTTGATGAAATAATTGCAGCAGATAATGCTGGCTTAGTAGAGCATAACAGGCTTATAGATTTTCTTAAAAATAAACCAGATAACCTGGAGGTTGTGCTTACTGGACGCAGCCCTTCAGAAGACTTACAACATATGGCAGATTATATATCTGATATTGTAAAAGTAAAGCATCCATTTGACAAGGGAATTTCTGCCCGTACAGGAATTGAACAGTAGTTACTATAAAAAAGAGAGGCAGCTCATGAAAGCAGGACTTGAAAATATTACACCATATGAAATTGAAAAAAGGAGCATGGAGATTATTTCGCAGGAACTTTGTGCCCTTGGAATAACACTGGATAAGGAAAAAGAACCTGTTATTAAGCGTGCAATACATGCATCTGCTGATTTTGATTATGCAAAGAACCTGTATTTTTCAGAGAATGTAATACAAATGGCGTTAAATCTATTAAAAAATGGGACAAGTATTGTTACTGATACTAAAATGGCAATGTCTGGAATTAATAAAAAGGCATTATCCAGGTATGGCATTAAAATTTATAATTTTATAGATGATGAGGATGTTGCAACAGCAGCAGGACAAAATAATACTACACGTTCAGCGGCATGTATAGATAAAGCATATGCAATGGGTGAACCTGTTATATTTGTAATAGGCAATGCCCCAACTGCCCTTATACGCATATATGAACTTTACAATAAAGTGTGTTTTAAACCAGCCCTGGTTATTGGTGTTCCTGTAGGTTTTGTAAATGTGGTACAGGCAAAAGAATTAATTATACAGACGGAAATACCATGTATAATAGCAAGGGGGCGGAAGGGCGGAAGCAATATAGCAGCAGCAATATGCAATGCTCTTTTATATATGGCACAGAAATGAGGTAATTATGAAGAACGGGATTTTGGCAGCTAGTTTTGGGACTACATACAAAGAAGCAAGGGAACTCTCCCTTGGGGCAATAGAGAAAGCAATTTCTTTAAGATTTCAGGGTTTTGCTGTCTATAAAGCATATACAAGCAGTATTGTAAAAAAGCGTATACAGGAAAAAGAAGGGGTTTTTATACCTGGTATTTTACAAGCACTCCAGAAAATGTATGAAGATGGGATAGAAAATGTTTATATACAGCCAACACATATAATTCCTGGTGAAGAGTATAATAAAATATTTAATATGTCTAACCAGTGTAAAGATATGTTTAATATTATAAAAGTTTCAGCGCCGCTTCTTAATTCTTATAATGATTTTGAAGCTGTAGCAGATATTCTTTGCCATTATTATAATTTTAATAAAACAGGGAAAGACAAAGCAGTTGTACTTATGGGGCATGGAAGCGGACATGATGCTAATAAATGTTACAGACAGTTCCAGGATGTATTAATACAAAAGGGATTTACAGATGTATTTGTTTCAACTGTAGAGGGGACTCCTGCTTTTGATGATTTATTAAATGAATTAGATAAACATACATATAAATATATAACTTTAATACCTTTTATGGTAACTGCTGGAGACCATGCACATAATGATATGGCAGGCAGCAGCAAAGACTCATGGAAAAGCAGACTGCAGAGCCTTGGTTATAATATTTCTGTTGTAACGCATGGAATAGGAGAGCTTAAGGAAATACAGGATATTTATTCCAGGCATCTTGAAAGCGTAGCTGGCAGCAGTATTTAGAAAGGTTTTATTTATGGATTTGAGATATGTATATAAAAACCATAAAAAATTAAGATGTGGCTATACAACGGGAACATGCGCTGCTGCAGCATCTAAAGCTGCTGTAAGAATGTTGGTTACAAATATGCCTGTTGATGAAATAGAGGTTTTTACTCCCAAAGGTATAATGCTTACACTTGAAATACTTAATATTTGTATAACAGATGAGTATGTAGAATGTGCAGTTAAAAAGGACGCGGGGGATGATGCGGACTGTACTAATGGAATACTGGTTTATTCCAGGGCAGGGTTTCTGCCAGATGGCATTATAATAGATGGAGGCAAGGGCGTAGGGCGTATAACAAAACCTGGGCTTGAACAGCCAGAAGGAGCTGCTGCAATTAACAGTGTTCCAAGGAAAATGATTAAAGAGGCGGTTTTAAATGAACTTGAAGCGGCTGGTTATGAAACAGGTATTAAAATAGTTATTTCTGTGCCAGGTGGTGAAGAAATTGCAAAAAAAACTTTTAATCCAAGGCTTGGAATAGAAGGAGGTATATCAATACTTGGTACAAGCGGCATAATAGAGCCTATGAGTGAAAAGGCATTACTTGATACTATTTATATAGAAATGAAACAGAAAAAAGTCCAGTCCAGTGAGGTTCTTTTAATTGTGCCAGGAAATTATGGCAGAAATTTTGCAAAAGACAAATGGGGAATTGATTTGGAGCAGGGGCTTAAATGTAGTAATTTTATAGGTGAAACGCTGGATATGGCACTTATGCTTGGATTTAACAGGATATTATTTATAGGCCATATTGGCAAGCTTGTAAAAGTAGCAGCAGGGGTTATGAATACACATTCACGTATAGCAGATGCAAGAATGGAAACCTTATGTTCATGTGCAGTCCTTGCAGGATGCAGTATAGAAACAGCCAGGAATATTCTTTTATGTACAACAACAGATGAAGTGGTATTTCTGCTGGGACAGGATGGTATTTTAGATAAAACAATGGGTATTATGCTTAGCAGGATTGTTTTTAATATGAGGCACAGGACAGAAAATAAAATTGAAATTGAAGTAATTGTATTTTCTAACCAGGCAGGAGTGCTTGCAAAATCAGGAATGGCTCTGGAATTTATAAAATTAATTAAAGGACAGGATAGCAGTTATTAGTTAAAATATTAAAAACAGGAGATTGTGGGAAATATTGGAAAAGGGAAAATTATATGGCACAGGAACAGGCCCAGGAGACCCTGGGTTGATAACATTAAATGCCATAAGGATAATAGAAAAATGTAATTATATTGCAGTGCCAAATACAGTTAAAGAAAAGGCGTTAAGTTACCAAATAGCACTTGCGGCAGTACCATGTGTCCAGGATAAAAAATGTATTTGTGTAGACATGCCAATGGTAAAGGATAAAAATATATTGGAAGAGAGCCATATAAAAGCAGCAGATAAAATTGCTGCTGTGCTTGATAAAGGGTATGATATTTCGTTTCTTACACTTGGTGACCCGTCAATATATTCAACTTATATTTATATACATAACAGAGTAAAATCTATGGGGTACCAGACAGAAATTATAAGTGGAGTCCCATCATTCTGTGCCGCCTCTGCGTTGCTGGATGAAGGGCTTGTAGCAGGTTCTTCAGAACTCCATATAATACCATCCTCTTATGGTATAGATAAAGCGTTAAAGCTGCCAGGTACAAAGGTGTTAATGAAGGCAGGCAGAAAGCTGCCTGTAATAAAAGAGAAACTGGAGCGGAATAATATTTCAGCAGTATTAGTTGAAAACTGTGGCATGGAAAATGAACATATATATAATTGTGCTGGTGATATTCCTGAAAGTGCAGGTTATTATTCACTGGTTATAATTAAGGAGGAATAATTTATATGGTTAATTTTGTTGGTGCTGGCCCTGGGGCAAAAGACCTGGTAACTATACGTGCATATAAACTTATTGCCAGTGCAGGCATAATAATTTATGCTGGTTCACTGGTAAATCCGGAACTGCTTGGATATGCAAATAAGAACTGCCAGTTTTATAACAGTGCAGAAATGACACTTGAAGAGATTATAGATGTAATGTCAGATGCAAGCAGCAAAGGAATTGAAGTAGTGAGGCTTCACACTGGCGACCCTTGTATATATGGAGCAATAAGGGAGCAGATGGACAGGCTGGATAGTCTTGGCATACCATATGCATACTGCCCTGGTGTAAGTTCATTCTGTGGCGCTGCTGCTTCGTTAAACATTGAGTATACACTTCCTGGTATATCCCAGAGCATTATAATTACACGTATGGAAGGAAGGACACCTGTGCCAGAAAAAGAAAGCATAGAAAGTTTTGCGGCACATAACTCAACAATGGTTTTGTTTTTAAGCACAGGCATGGCAGGAGAATTAAGCCATAAGCTGGTATCAGGAGGATATGCTGGAGATACGCCAGCAGCAATAGTTTATAAATCAACCTGGGAAGATGAAGAAAAATATGTTTGTACAATAGAAACATTAGAAGAAACAGCTAAGAAACACAATATTACCAGGACAGCACTTATAATAATAGGGGATGTTTTAATGCAAGGCGGTTATAAACGCTCAGAATTATATAATCCATATTTTACAACGGGGTACAGGGAGGCTTTAACAGGAGATTAATTGTTACTATTCACAGTCAATTAAATTCGAGGATTTTTGACATGTTTTTTTCGTCAAAAATACGAGTTTTACAGTGCCATTTTGCACGTTTTTTGTGCAAAATGTGTACATAATCAGTGCTGAAAGCACTGCTAGTTACTATGAACAGCGTAGCTGTGAATAGTAACGATTAATTTTATTGATGGACGTAAATTTTAAAAAAAGTGCTTGACATATATGTAAAGTAATGGTAATATACTATCTGTTGCCGCAAAAAAAAGCGGATAATAAAAAAATAAAAAAAGTTGTTGACAAAAACAAACAGAAGTGGTAATATAAAACACGCTGTTGGAAACAACAGTAAGCACATTGATAACTGAACAGTAAAACAACCCTGAAAATTCAAAAAACACCTAT
>CAJTXH010000028.1 GCA_910580005.1 uncultured Lachnospiraceae bacterium
CGCTGTAAAAGGTTTTCGCCAGAGTTTTCTTCAAGGATACTGCATAAGCATGGAGGTATTACATTTCTGTTTTTTATGTTTAAAGCAACTTTAGCCATTGCCTGTAAGTATTCTTTCTTCTGGTTATGGTCCAGGTTTAAACATACAGCCTTGTCTGATTGAAGTTCCATTATATATGATAATTCTGATGACAGTTTTTTAAATAAAGGATTCCACCAGAATACCGCACATATAAGTTCCATAATTAGTTTAATAAAATGATGCTTAAACCTGTAATGTGAGATTTCATGCATAAATATAACCAGCAGTTCACTATTATTAAACTTTATATCTGGTAAAATTATAACCGGATGGAACAGCCCTGTAATGGCAGGGGAGTTTACATAAGCATGGACTATAATTTTAATGCCAGGTATATTATTATGTAAATCTGCTTTAGCAAATATTTTATATAAATTCTGGTCTTCTGAAGCTGGCTATGTCCTGCCGGGAATTTTGTCTGCTATTTCGGAAGCGCTTAAGGCATCCTTAGTATTCCATAATACTTTCATTGTTTCCTCTTCTTTAGGAGGTAAGTAAAAGAAATCTGGTGTTGTCTTGCTCTTATTTGCCATATCTGTTTTCCTGCTTTCCTATAATTATTTTTTTAATTATATATACCTTTCTGTTTTTTGTTAATCATAAAATATTATAAAAAGTTTTTTTGAAAGAAATTATAAAAAGGATATTGACAGATAGAAAAAATAAATATATAATAATGAAAATATTTTGAAATATAAAATCTTTTAATTATTATTTATGATTATATCAGTTATAAGTAATAGTTTGTTATATACTATATAAGTATAGCATATATGTTTTTCTATAATACCTGCTATATTGTAATTAGAATATAATAAATGTTATAGAGGATATAATCGTTTAGGTAAGAAAAATTTGCATTATAGGGAAAGGGATAAAGTATTTTTAAATAATTTAGCGTTGTAAAAGGCAGTCCAGAATAATTATAATTTTACATAATTGTTTGTGCTATCGATTGAAAGGCATGGTGAGGGAGTATATGAAAAAAAAGATAATTTGTGCAATTATGATATTATTAATAACACCAGTGATATGTTTTAGTATAATAAAGGCACATAATAATAAAATAAATAATCATGATAATACAGATTTGCATAATAAAGAAGTAAAAAGCAGCAGTTTTATTAATGAAGAAAACAAGTTAATTTATTCATTTCCAGTTAATAAAGAAAATTCAGCAGGTTATGAGCCTGCAAAAGAGCATGAGGAAGTCAGACCCGATGCTTTTTGTATTTCTGGGGATAATTTATTTATTGATGATACAGTAAATAACAGTATTATAGTATATGATAATGGCGTTTACAAAAAGGAAATTGAACTACAGAATAATATGGATGCAATATTAATGTTTTATGATTTTACAAATGACAGGCTGAAAATAGTTTATGAAGATTTATACAGGGAAGATGGGACGGATTTATATTTATATATGACATCTGTCTGTGTTTCAGAAGATAATAAAGCCAAAAAAGGAAAGAAAATATGCAAAAATAATAAAATGCCTATAAACTATTGTTTTGACATGGACGGGAATTTAATAACAGAATATCTGGGAGAACCTGCCAGTCTTGCTTATATTGATGAAATGCAGATAAACAGGGATGTACTAACATTAGGAGATAGTATAAGTTATGATTTGTGTACTACTTATAAAAATAAGCCGGATGGAAACATTGTTACTGAATATATATTAAAGAATGATTTAGAAAATGCTGGTATATATGCAGTCCCAGAAAACCATAAAGATGCATTGGGCAGAGGAAATATCCAGGTTACAAAAGACGGGAAAATATACCAGATGGTAGTGGAGTTAACTGGCATCAGGATATACCAGTTATGTGAAAGGACAGACGGCATGGCAGAGCAAAACAAACTTGTCAGAACTGCCGGAAATATTAATGAGAATTACAAGGAAAATACCAAAAATAATAAAAACACTTTAATTTATTCATTTCCATATAATGAAGAAAATACAGAAACCAGACCAGATGCTTTTTGTATTTCTGGAAATTCTTTATTTATTGATGATAATCTGGACAACAGGATTATAGTTTATGATAAGGGCATTTACAAGAAGGAAATTAAATTGCAATCTGGCATGGATGTAAAACTATTGTATTATGATCCCCAAAATGATAATTTAAAAATGGTTTATGAGGATTTGTCCAGGCGGGATGACAGAGATTTATATTTATATATGGCATCTGCCTGTGTTTCAAAAGATAGTAAAGCAAAAAAAGGTGATATTATTTGTAAAAATAATGAAATGCCATTATTTTATTGCTTTGACGTAGATGGAAATTTAGTTACACAATATCCTGAAGGGCCTGGTGCTCTTTCTTATATTGATGAATGGTCAGTAAACAGGGATGTATTGTCATCAGATGATGGAATAAGTTATGAATTATGTACAACTTGTGCAGGTATTCCTGGAAAGGATGCTGGCAAATATGTTATCAGGGAGTATATATTAAAAGATGGAGTGAAAGATGGATGTGTATATGCAATACCAGAAAAACATGAAGATATCCTTGGAAGAGGGAATATCCAGGTTACAAAAGAAGGCAGCATATACCAGATGGCAGTAGATTCAACTGGTATAAAAATATACCAGTTACATGAAGTGGTCTGCGGTAATAGAAACCAGGCAGCGGAAAATGCATTTGAAAGGATATCTGGAAAAATTAATTAAAATTATTAATGAACATATTGACAAATCAATAGAATTTTTTTATATATAAAACTATTTTACATAATAAAATAATTTTAGGATAAATATACAATATAAATAAATATGCATAGAATAAAAAATAATATATTTCAGTTATTTAATAATAAGATATATTTATATATTTTACTGCATTATATAAAATTGTGACAAACTTTTTAGAGCCATCATAAGATTAAATGATAAATGCTTTAAAAAAATATCTGTCATTTGAAAAAGGAAGAAAAGTTTTCAGACAGTACTTACAAGATGAATTACAATATAATGATGGTATAAAACAGGGAATAGAACGTGGCATTGAGCAGGAACAGAAACAAATTATTTTAAATATGTACGAAGCGGGATGTGATGCAGAAACTATTTCAGGGCTGACTAAAATTTCTATGGAAACTGTTAAAAGTGTGCTTAAAGATATTTGATATTTAAAAACCATGTACAGGCAATCTCTGCATGGTTTTTATTTATGTACGCCTATTATGTGCGCAATCTAATCGGTGAAAGTCCGTAACATGCCCTAGTAGTGGGAAGTGTATAGCCAAGAGCAAGGGTGTCCATCGTGAAGTGGAATCTGGAGAAAGCTGGAGGCAAAACTTTGGCCTGATGAACAGAAATCATATTAGGCTACAGTTAGGGATAAGGTTACATAACAAACTAAAGTCTAATAACTACCCGGGACTAGCTTCGTATTGCAGACTGCATTTAACAACAATAAACTCCGTGAACTTGGATACCCAACATTCACAGAGTTTTATCTGAAAGCATGTGAAAACTAATGAACCGCCGTATACGGAACCGTATGTACGTTGGTGTGGGAGACCGGTAGATAAAATAATTATCTACCTCCTGCCTGGTTTTGGCATTATATTATAAGCAGCCTGTTCCTTTGCAAGTTCAAGTAAGAGGTGGAGTACTGTCCATCCTGAATTAGAAGGGGTAAGTACTGCTTTATAGGTAACATGAATATTTTTATTATTACGCAGTTTAAAAAGTATTTTGTCAAGCTTTTTACCATTAATGCCACAAAATAATATAAGGCTTTCATCAGGAACTTTTCCTGTAAAATGATTTGATTTTATAATATCTGTTTTGCCATTGGCAATGTTTTGTAAAGAGTCATTGTACTGGAGTGTATCTGCTTCAATTACCTGTAAGTGCATTGGTACAAGGAGCTTTTTGATTTCTTCTGTACAGGATGTATTAAAAAGAACTGCTTTTTCCATATATAACCTCTTTCTAATATTATTCAACAAGAGTCCATTCTAGTTCAAGCCATTTTTGTTTCGTATATGACCATAATCTTTTATACGTGGTTCCATTTACTTTTTTGTATCTGTAGCCTGTTTTTTCAGTATAAGGCTGTATACCTTGATTTTCTGTTTCTGTTGCTTTTACAACAGAATTACCATATAGAGAAATAATAGCAGGTGTAACAGATAAATTTAAAAATAATGCTGCTATAAATAATTTTTTCTTCATTGTAATTTCCTTTCTTTTTTTGCCTCTTCTTTATTTTCATATATTTTTATGCCCTCAAGATAAGGTAAATTACCAGGTGTTATTCCACCCAGAAATCTTCCAGAAGAAGTGTAAAGGCCATATCCATTACCTGATTTGGCAATAAAACATTCTGCAGCATCTATGGCATTTGAAGTATCTGCACTTGTATTCACTTCGCTGCTTTCCATATCTTCTGGTGTTGGTTCACTAAATGGCTGGCAAACAAAGGAGTATGATAACAGAAATATGGCAATAACCAGTGGAATAGTTATTATATCCAGTTTTTTTCTGGTCTGGTAATTATTTTCTGCAATCATTTTAAAACGCTGTAAAAGGTTTTCGCCAGAGTTTTCTTCCAGGATACTGCATAAGCATGGAGGTGTTACACTTCTGTTTTTTATGTTTACAGCAACTTTAGCCATTGCCTGTAAGTATTCTTTCTTCTGGTTATGGTTCAGGTTTAAACATACAGCCTTGTCTGATTGAAGTTCCATTATATGTGATAATTCTGATGACAGTTTTTTAAATAAAGGATTCCACCAGAATACTGCACATATAAGTTCCATAACTATTTTAATAAAATGGTGTTTAAACCTGTAATGTGAGATTTCATGCATAAATATACCCAGCAGTTCATTATTATTAAACTTTATATCTGGTAAAATTATAACTGGGTGGAAAAAACCTGTAATGGCAGGAGAGTTTACATAAGCATGGACTATAATTTTAATGCCAGGTATATTATTATGTAAATCTGCTTTAGCAAATATTCTATATAAATTCTGGTCTTCTGAAGCTGGCATAATATCAAGTGCATGTTTAAAACGCATGTATTCTTTTGTACGTCTGTAAATAATAAATATAGCAGGCGGAACCCATATAATGATAATAATTAATCCTGGAGTTAATGCCAAATAATGAAGCTGTATTAATGGTGTATTAAAGAAATGCATTATTTCTGGTAAAACTTTATCAAAATTTAAAGCTATAGTATAGGGCATTTCTATTGGAATAAGTATTCTTGCTATACACGCTGCAATTAAAACAAGTAAAGTATATATTGAACAATGCTTTACAAAAAATAAATTTTTTCTTAAAGTAGAAATTCCAATTATAAAAATGCCAGTCCAGAATAAAGCAATACATACAGAATATATAGAAAAAGGTGTATATTCGTCAACAAATATATTACTGTTATAGTTAACCATTCCCATACTCCTTTATAATATCCTGTAAAGCATCAATAATATCATTTTTCTCAATGCCTGTATTGCCTAAAAGGGAAGATACCATTGAAGAACAGGCTTTCCTGCTGTCACCGTCTGGCTGGTAATATCTGGTAAACTGCATTGTTGCGTATTCATTAGCAGATATAACGGGACGGAAAAGCCTTCCATATGATTTGCCAAGCTTTGTTATACTGTCAACTTTTACAGCACCTTTGCTTTCAAGGCTGCGGATTATACCTTGTATAGAGGAAGCTGGCCATGTCCTTCCAGGAATTCTTTCTGCTATTTCAGAAGCGCTTAATGCATCCTTGGTACTCCATAATACTTTCATTGTTTCCTCTTCTTTAGGAGGTAAGTAAAAGAAATCCAGTGTTGTTTTATTCTTATTTGCCATATCTGTTTCCTGCTTTCTTAAATATTTTGTTGTTAATAAATTATATCCTGCTTTAATCTTGCCTTAAATAATAAGAATATGCAGGATGTTAAATATATATTTATTCTTTTCTAATTATATATTTTTTTTGGTTTTATGTCAATTATAAAGTTTTATCAAAAGTTTTTTTAAAAAAAATTATTAAAACAATAATGACTAATATAAAAAAAGCATATATATAAGATAATAGATTTTTAAAAATAATGACATTTAGCCTGGTTTTGTGGTTTAAAATAGTGGAAAAACCAGGTTAAGATGGAGGATATACTGCCAATCTATACTTCCTGCAATTATTTTTCTAAAATCCATTTAATTCCTGTTGCCATTCTTCTGGCAATACCTTTAAAGTGGCTGCCTTGGTTTAACTGGAATATAGTGTCAATTCCTTTATTTTTATAAAATTCAAATATTGCTTCTGTATTTTCCTGGACAGTTTTCAGATATGGATTTTTTGTTTTGCTCTCTGTATTGCCTAAAGACAGATATATACAGCCAGGATGTATCATTATTTTGTGTGAAAACACATATTCCTTAAAACCAGGAAACCAAAATGAGCCTGACACACTTGCTGCCCTTGTAAAAATATCTGTATGATAAATTGAGTATACCGCAAAAAGTCCTGCAAGGGAATATCCTGTAATTGCCCGCCAGGAAATACTTCCCTGTATATGTTTTTCAGTTTCCGGAATTATTTTACCAGTTAAAATCTTCAAATATTTGTCTGCCCCGCCTGTAAAAGGTGTGTCATCTTTTAAAACAGGAGGAATATCCCAAGGCGGCATATCATTGTTCCATTCAAGAGAACTAATAGCCACAAGGGTAAAATATTTACAACCCATTTCACGCAAAATTTTATATATACCGCCACCTTCATCTGAAAAGGTATTCAGATATACAACTGGACAATCTGGCCTGGAACTTGGATATATATCAATTTGTTTGCCATACATAGTAAACTGGTATTTATTTAAAAGATAATTTTCCATTTTGCATTCCCCCACATACTATATTGGTTTTTATTTGTATATTAATGGTACTACATATGGAAATAAAATCAAGTATGTATATTATTAAAACTGACAAAGATATGTGTAATAAAATATATACTTATGTACAGCTGGACAGTAAGCCATAGCATAGGTATTAATTCCAATCTATGAGAAACAGTTTCATGGCTATAGTTATGGATTTAGACCAAATAGATATGCACAACTTGATTTTATAAAAAATCCAGATTACTTCATTCCTGTTTGCCATATATGTTTTTGTGTGTACATAACCAGTGCTGAAAGCACTGATTTGTTACTATAAAGCCGTAAGGCTGAATAGTAACAATTTTTAAAATAAAACTGTAAGAAGCATATTGACAAAGTTATAAAAAGGTTTTAGTATATATAAAAGGATTTAAAAAATAAAACGTATTTTTGTTATCAGATTAAATTGTTAATCCGATATGCAGGCTTGTGGATATATCTGATATGACTATGGAGGTAATTATGAAGGTTCAATATTCTTTGTGTAAGTATATAATTGTTTTTTTATGTTGTGTAAATATATGCACAGGCTGTAGTGGCAATAAAACAGAAGTTATTAAAAAGAATCCTGAAACAACAGACGTTCTAGAAAAAAGGACAAAATTTAATTCAGATGGTATTTCTATAATTAATAAAAGTAATTCTTTAAGTGATGAAGATGTTAAGAAATTTTCAAAGGAAATAAAAGATTTATTTTATAAAAACTGGGGAAATTCCAATAAAATTGAAAATTTTAAAATGAAATTTTACAATGAAAGGGAAGAGGACGGAAAGTTAAAAGCTGATGTACATGTAAGATGTAACTGGACTAACACACAAAAGCCAGAGGAAAGACCATTTATTATTGGAATGAAACAGGAACTAGAAAAATTAAAGGGTAAAAAATTAAAAAAACTAGGAAAGAAAATAATACATGGATTTAATTTAGAATATAGTGGTTTTTATATGGTTACAGAAGAATATAATGAAGATTTAGAGATACATTTTAATACAAACCAGGTTAGTGATAATTATGAAATTTTATGTTATAAATATAAAGATGAAAGTGGAAGTGAATTATGTCCATTTGATAAATACCAGGAAAGTGATGAAGATATGGTAGCAAAGGGAAGAAAGGTTTTCAACCAGTACTTGCAGAATGAACTGCAATATAAGGAATAAATAGCTTTATTTAAACCTTGCTTTTTACTATATAAAATATAATATTTATATATACAAATGTAAGGAGGTGTAAAATGGCAGAAAGAGATAAAATAGAAAAGAAACCCTAAGACTATAATGATGTTTTTGCAGAAATCCTCAATGTGCTGCTTTTTGGAAAAGAATTAATAAAACAGGGAAAGACATGTATCCTGTAATTCCAGATGGCATGGAAAATTTTGTACAGGATTATAAAGTTAATGCATTTGAGGCTGACAAGGATTTCTATAGCTATTGTTAATGATGTGCTTTGAAAAATAATAAACCAGTAGTTTTCATGTGGGTTTATACCATAAGCCATACTTTGGAAATGCCAGGCGCATATTAAAACAATATTTTTTAAGAATATATAAAATAAATATTTGATTTTTGGCTATTTTGTGTTATAATCGTGTAGCTGATAAGAATAAAAGAGATGTTTGTAAAGACCGTTTTTGAAATCTGTTCAGAGACGGTCTTTATTTCCGCAAAGTGTCTGTATGCAGTATAGCAGGGTGAAAGTGTAATACATGTAGTGGAAGATGGTTATAGCTTTGGGCTGTAACGAAAACACGTTTTAGTGTTTTAGAAAGGAATTTTTTTATATTATGAATTTTGAAGAATTATGTTTAGACCCAAGAATATTTAAGGCAGTGACAGAGATGGGATTTGAGCAGGCAAGCCCTATCCAGGCGCAGGCAATTCCGGTTGCTATTGATGGAAAAGATATGATAGGGCAGGCACAAACTGGTACTGGTAAAACTGCAGCATTTGGCATACCCCTTTTGCAGAGGGTAGACTCTCATAATAAAAAACTGCAGGCAGTTGTATTATGTCCTACAAGGGAACTTGCAATACAGTGTGCTGATGAGATACGCAAGTTTGCAAAATTTATGCATGGGATAAAGATACTGCCTATTTATGGAGGACAGGATATTTCTAAGCAGATACGTTCACTTAAAGGAGGCACACAGGTTATAATAGGGACCCCTGGAAGAGTTATAGACCATATTAACCGCCATACCCTTAAAATGCAGAATGTAGGCATGGTAGTACTTGATGAAGCTGATGAAATGCTTAATATGGGCTTCCGTGAGGATATTGAAACAATACTTGAAAATATGCCAGAGGAGCACCAGACCCTTTTGTTTTCTGCAACAATGCCAAAGCCTATTATGGAGATTGCAGGGAATTATCTTAAAAACCCTGAAGTCATTAAGGTGGTAAAGAAAGAACTTACTGTTCCTATGATTGAGCAGTATTATTATGAAGTGAACCCGCGTAAGAAAAGTGAGGTGCTTTCAAGGCTTATTGATATGTATGACCCTGAACTTTCCCTTGTATTCTGCAATACAAAGCGTAAGGTTGATGAACTTGTTGAGGATTTAAAAGGCCGGGGTTATTTTGCAGCAGGGCTTCATGGGGATTTAAAGCAGTCACAGCGTGACAGGGTTATGGCTGGTTTCCGCAACGGGCGTACTGATATACTTGTGGCTACAGATGTTGCTGCAAGGGGAATTGATATTGACGATGTAGAAGCAGTTTTTAATTATGATGTGCCACAGGATGATGAATATTATGTGCACAGGATAGGAAGGACAGGGCGTGCAGGAAGAACAGGGCGTGCATTTACGCTTGTTGTCGGACGTGAAATATATAAGCTTAAGGATATCCAGAGATACTGCAAGACTAAGATTAAACGCCAGCCTATACCTTCGGTAAATGATATTACAGAAATTAAGGCAGATAAGATTTTAGAAAAAGCTTCTGGAATAATTGAGAATGAAAACCTTGGCAAGATGGTGGATATTTTAGAGGAACATCTTGATGAGCGTGATTATTCATCACTTGAAATGGCGGCTGCGCTTCTTATGATGCATATGGGTGAAGGTGAATTTATATCTGAAGACATGAAGACAGAAGACTTTGGTGATACTGGTGCAGAACCTGGAATGGTGCGTCTGTTTATTAATATTGGCAAGAAGCAGAAAGTGCGTATTGGTGATATACTTGGTGCAGTTGCAGGTGAGTCCGGTATGGAAGGAAAGCTTGTCGGGGCTATTGATATGTATGATAAATATACATTTGTGGAAGTTCCAAGGGAGTATGCTTCAGATGTTATAGATGCAATGAAAAATGCAAAGATTAAAGGGAAGTCTGTAAATGTAGAGCCAGCAAATAAAAAAGATTAAAACGTGGTTTGTGTATATTATTTTACTGGTATACATAAGTAAATCCAGGAATTTTAGCAGGAAATCTGTAGAAGGTTTTCTGCTTTTTTATATAGCCGCTTTTTTAGAAAAAAGGATTTAGAGGAAGCTGCAAAAATTCTTTGCAATAAAAATAAATATGATATTTTTTTAGTATATAATGGGCACAAGGATTATTGACCTGTATTATAATTAGTGTTATTATGCGTTTTAGATACAAGTGGATTTAATAAAATAAATTAAAGAAAGGACAGGCAGAACCAGCAATTTTGTAATCTGGCAGTAAAATACTGGTTTTGCAGGAATGGGGCAGAATATGGATAAAAAAGATAATAGTAATGGAATTAGCAGAAAAGATGCTGCAATGCAGAATTTTTTAAAAGGTTATAACTGCACACAGTCTGTACTGCTTGCTTTTGAAGATTTGCTTCCTGTAGAGAACCGGAAAGAAATTATATGCATGGCTTCTTCTTTTGGCGGAGGGATGGGGCGTTTAAGGGAAGTGTGCGGTTCTGTCAGTGGGATGTTCCTTGTTGCAGGTCTTTTATATGGTTATGAAGGGCCGGAAACTGGCCAGAAAAAGACAGAATTATATACAAGAATACAGGAACTTGCACATAAATTTGAGGAACAGAATGGCTCTATTGTGTGCCGGGAACTGCTAGGGTTAAATGTAAAGGAAGAAAAGCCAGTTCCAGAAGCAAGGACAAGTGAATATTATAAAAAGCGTCCATGTAAAGAGCTGATTGGTATGGCGGCTGGGATTTTAGAGGATTTTATAAATGAAAACATGGAAGATGCAGCGGTTTAAAACAGAATGGCAAAAAGACAAAGCGTCTCACCAGCAAGATTGCATATATTGCAAAAGTACTATATATAATTGTAATGTGTCTGCATATCCGGCATATAAATGCGTGATTTGGTAAACGGGGGAATGTCAATAATGAACAGGATTTTGATTATAGATGATGACAAAGAACTTTGTGCATTGATTAAACAGAGTGTTTTACAGGAAGGCATAGAAGCTGACTGTTGTTATTCCGGAAAAGCCGGCTTGCTGCAACTGAAAGAAAAAGAGTACCAGCTTGTCATACTGGATGTAATGATGCCTGGTTTTGACGGCTTTGAAACATTAGAGCTGGTTAGAAAAGAAAGCAGCCTGCCTATCCTGATGTTTACATCAAAAAATGACAGTGCTTCAAAAGTGCGTGGTTTACGGGCGGGAGCGGATGACTATTTAACAAAACCTTTTGACATGGACGAACTTATTGCCCGTATTGTGTCATTAATCAGACGTTATACCCGTTTTAACCTAAAAGACGGTCAGCCGCAGATATTTGATTTTGATGGTCTGATGATTGACTTTAACAGTCGTTCTATCCATGCAGTAAACGGTAATTATGAATTGCCGCCGAAAGAATTTGACTTACTCATGTTTCTTGCCAAAAATCAGGGAAAGATACTGACAAAGCGGCAAATTTATGAAAACGTATGGGGAGAAGATTATGTTTATGATGATAGCAATATTATGGCGGTCATCAGCCGCCTGCGGAAAAAGATAGAAGAAAATCCAGGCAATCCCCGGTATATACAGACAGTAAAAGGAATTGGATACCGTTTCAATAAGGAGGTATGAGTGATGTATACAGAAACAGTTACGGTTATTGTGTTGAGCATTGCTTTTGCTTCTGTTGTATGGGCTGTTTTTACAGTACAGCATGTAAAAAAACAGATATTAGAAATGTCTGATGCTTTAAAAGATATAAAAAGCGGTAATGGAAACAGGCGTATTTTATCAGAAACACATGAGCTTATAGCTCCACTTGCTTATGAGATTAACAATATTATATTGTCCTATGAAAACAGGCTTTTAGCTTATCATCAGACAGAAGAAACAAACAAGCAGCTTATGACGAGCCTTTCTCATGATATCAGGACTCCACTCACCACATTGATCGGATATTTAGACGCTGCACATAAAAGGATTGTTGACGGAAAGGAACGTGACAGTTATATAGAAACTGCCCGGCGGAAAGCACATGACTTAAAAGAATATATAGATGTGCTGTTTGACTGGTTTAAGCTGGGTTCAAATGAATTTTCCATGAATATATCCACTGTTGATTTGACAGAACTGACACGGAATATACTGGTTGACTGGATACCAATATTTGAAGATACGCAGGTGGCTTTTTCGATTGATATTCCAGAGCAGCCTTTCCGGGTGAGGATTGACCCGGACGGGTATATGCGGATATTAAATAATCTGATACAAAATGTAATCTCCCATAGTCATGCAGATAGAATTGCAATCGCTTTATCCAGGCAAAGCGGAAATATAAAAATTCTTTTGTCTGATAATGGAGTGGGAATTGACAAGGAGGACTTAAAGCATATTTTTGAACGGCTTTATAAATGCGATAAAGGGCGGTCTGAAAAAGGCAGCGGTCTTGGTCTGTCTATCGTACACCAGCTTGTAGAAAAGTTAGACGGAACCATAACAGCAGACAGCGTACTGGGGAAAGAAACCGTTTTCACTCTGCTTTTCCCTCTGGCAGACTAACCAGCTCCCGCCTTACATGGCGGGAGTAATTCTTTGCAAAAATCTATTATCCCCCAATTGCAAGGTTAATGCAAGGTTCGTGCAAGGTTAATGCAAGGTTGGAGTGATAGAATAACAGACATGAAAAGGAGGTTTTGCAATGAGCAAATATGTAATAGAAACAAAAAATCTTACAAAACAATACGGGATACAGAAAAGCGTTGCTGATCTGAATATCCATGTCCAAAAAGGGCGTATCTATGGTCTGCTTGGCAGAAACGGAGCTGGAAAGACAACAACAATGAAAATGCTGCTTGGACTGGCAAAGCCCACTTCCGGGGAAGTTACGATTTTGGGGAAGCCTTTAGCGGCGAATGAAAAAAAGCTGCTGCCCCGTATCGGCAGCCTTATTGAATCCCCGGGGTTTTATCCTAATCTGACTGCAACGGAAAATCTGCAGATTTTTGCTACCCTGCGGGGAGTTCCAAACAGAGACGCAATTAAAAATGCACTTGATTTAGTTGGTCTGCCATACAAAGACAAAAAACTGTTTTCCCAATATTCTCTTGGTATGAAGCAGCGGCTGGCAATTGCCCTTGCCGTTATGCATGACCCTGAGCTTTTAATCTTGGACGAACCAATTAACGGACTTGACCCTATCGGTATTGCAGAGGTACGTTCATTTATACGTGACCTTTGCAATGAACGGGGAAAAACAATTTTAATTTCCAGCCATATCCTTTCTGAAATTGCATTGCTGGCTGATGATATTGGCATTATTGACCATGGTGTATTACTGGAAGAAGAAAGCCTTGCAGAACTGGAAGCAAAGAGCAATAAGCATATCAGTTTCACTGTTTCTGGCACGGCACAAGCGGCAAGGATTTTAGAACGTATCTTTCATGAAAACCAGTTTACCATACAAGATGACCACAATATGCGGCTGCATAATTTAGATATTTCTGTTGGGAAAATTGTAACGGCTTTTGTAGAGAACGGGCTGGAAGTATCACAAGCTTATATTTGTGAAGAAAGCCTTGAAGATTATTTCAAACGTGTAACAGGGGGTGAGGGGATTGCTTAAACTTGTAAAGTGTGAATTTTCAAAATTAAAACGTAAAAAATTCATTTTGCTGGTTGTCCTCTCTGCATTTTTGTTTCCTGTTCCAGTGACGGTAATGATGAAAATGCCGCGGATGGCAGGACAATATGACAGCAAAATAGATATTTTTAATGCTTATTTCCAGTTTGTTATGGGATATGGAGTAGGACTGCTTTTACCATGCATGATTGGCGTGATTGCAGCCATGCTGTTTTTTATGGAACGGGATAATGATACATTTAAAAATCTACGCACAATTCCTGTGACAAGCACACAGATGGTTTCGGTAAAAATAATTGTATTATTCTTTTTTGGGATTATTTTTAGCCTGACATCAGCTTTTATTGCAATTCTGTGCGGAGGGGTAATTGCAGAAGTAAACAGTATTGCTTATAGATTATTTTTTGCTCTGAAAATGGGGATTTTTATCACAGCAGGAACACTGCCATTAGTAGTTCTTATGGTTTTCTTCAGCAAGACGTATGTGTTTTCTATCTTATTATGCGTTTTTTACAGCGTTTTAAGCCTGACAGCCGAATCTTCTTTTAGTGATTTGCCTAAGCTGGTGTGCTGGCTGATGCCGATTCCCCTTACAACCCTTTGGGGTTCAGGGGATTTAACTTCACATGGAGTTATGGAAGGCGTAGGGATGTTGGAAAATTTAATTCCAACTACATTCCAGACGATGATTATTTTAACCTTTATTGCTTTGCTTTCTGTCTTATTGATTGACTATATGTACAAAAAGAGAGGAGATGAATGATATGCTTCGCATGGTTAAGACCGAAATATGGAAATTAAAACGGTATCATATGATATGGGCAGGTGTGTTCTTGATGCTGCTTTCCGTTCTTCTTACAATTTTTTCAACAACAGCAATGGATGGAACGGTCTGGACGTTTCCTTTCTTTGCGGAACAGGTACTTAAAAACAATGTCACTATGATTTTTCCAATGTGTATTGCCCTTATTGCTGGATATATCATAGCAAGAGAAGGAAAAGACGATACGCTTAAAAGTATTATGACAATTCCTATTTCTTATAACAGCTTATTGTGGGGGAAATTACTTGTATGTGCATTGCTTTCTCTGCTTTTTGGTTTGGTAAGTGCGGTATTTACGGTAACTGCTGACTTGGTGATGGGATTTCCGGGGCTTTCTGCACAATCAATATTACAGACATTTATTCAGATTATTCTAAACTGTCTGTTCCTGTATATTGCTGTTATGCCAGTGATTGTATTTGCCGCCCGTATACCAAGCGGGCATATGGTTGGAACAATTATTGCTTTTGTTTATGGATATTGCGGTATATTTGCTTCTGGAAATGCAACATTGGGAAATATTTATCCCGTTACCGCAAGTTTAGGGCTGGTTAATTACCGAAGTTATGATTCTGCCGTACATTGGAACGTTTTTACCTGCATATCCAGTATGGTTGCCGCTTTGGTGATTTCTGCCGTATTTGTATTTACTGCAAAAGGGAACACACCAGTTAAAGCCACCAAAAAACACAAAAAAACTACAACAAAAAAAGGCTGGTAAATGGAGGATATTAAAATGAAGAAGAAAATTATGTATCATAAGAAAAAGTATTCCCCTTTTCTGCTAATGAGTGTTTTGATGCTGTTGCCCCTCACAGGCTGTTCAAAAGATGGGATTCTGGATAAGTACAATAATGTTATACAATTAGCCGGAAATGCGACGCTAACAGGGGATTTTTCTCTTAAAGGAAAGCGGACATATGGTGACGATCATTACACTGGAACTTATGTAGCAGACTATAAGGATTTTTCCAAAACAGAATATCTCTTTGGCGGAACTTTCATTGAGCGCAAAAATGGTAAGGACATCTCTGTTTCTTGTGACTTGGAAGTTACCGGTGGGACAGCACAAGTATTTTGGATTTCTGGAGATGATGATCCAGTAATTTTACTTGAAGCAAGCGGCAGTTATTCAGAAACAATAACATTGCCGGAGGGTGGAAATTATATTGGTATTACAGGAGATAACTTTACAGGGCATATAGAAATGAATATAGAATAATAATCTGCTGCACGGCGGCAAAAGAAAAAAGCCGTTGTACAGTAGCTATATTTTAGTGTCTTTATCTTATGGCGGCTTTGAGAAAACCAAAGCTGCCGTTTTTGTTTGGAAAATTTGAGAAAAAATGAGTTAAATAAGGAAATAAATGTTGCTAATATTGAAAGTGTAAGTAATGCATCATTATCAAAAGCAAGAGATTTGATTGTCCCACATTTATATGGAGTGGGAAAACCGGCGTAATTGGTCATTCTATCAGCGGACAACTTGCAATTATGCTTGTTTGTGAGCGTCCAGAGCAGTTTAATTTTGCAGTTTTTTTGAGCGCATTATATGGCGAAGTATTTAAAGTTAATTACATCTCATGTTTACTGTTCTTTTTTTGCCAAACTAACTTTGGAATGATCCTTTATTTTCTTGACAAATATGTTGTAACCATATAAAATGAAAAAGGTTTTCAATTTGTTAAAGGATGGTATAAATATGGATAATGGCAAGTGCCTGGTTTCATGTGTCCAGGCTGGGCTTGGATATGATAACAGGGCAATAATAGAAAATTTTGATTTTGATGTCTATGAAGGCGATTATGTATGCGTTGTAGGGGAAAATGGTTCTGGAAAAAGCACCCTTATTAAAACTATACTTGGGCTTATTAAACCTGTAAACGGACAGGTGGAATTACATGATACACTTAAAAAGGGTGCTATTGGTTATCTGCCACAGCAGACGCAGGTACAGAAGCATTTTCCAGCAAGTGTACTGGAAGTTGTAATGTCAGGATTTTTAAATAGAATGAAAGGAAGGCCTTTATTTGGCAATTCTGAAAAAAAACAGGCATTAAAAAATCTTGACAGAATGGAGATATTGGACTTAAAGAACCAGTGTTATGGAGAACTTTCAGGAGGGCAGCAACAAAGAGTACTGCTTGCAAGGGCACTTTGTGCAGCAGAAAAAATACTTGTGCTTGATGAGCCGGTTACAGGGCTTGACCCTGTAGCAGCATCAGCCCTTTATGGCATTTTACAAGATTTAAATAATGATGGAATGGCAATTGTAATGGTAACACATGATTTAAAAAATGTTGTAAATAAGGCTGGTAAGATATTGCACATAAATGAGGGTGGGTATTTTTATGGTACTGTAGATGGGTATATGGTTTCGGATTATTCAAAAATATTTGTATAATATATTTTTATGAAAATGCTATAATTATCCTGGATTAAAAAAGTAATAAAAAACAGGCAGTAAAAGACTAGTAAAAAAATAACTGGTGGTAAAGGAATTAGTAATTTAAATATGTTTTACAGGTATCATAATAGAAAGAGGTAATTTATGGAAGTAATTATACAGATGATGTCATATCCGTTTATTGTAAGGGCATTTATTGTTGGAATACTTGTATCGTTGTGCGCTGCGCTTCTTGGTGTAAGCCTTGTATTAAAACAATATTCAATGATTGGCGACGGGCTCTCCCATGTTTCATATGGTGCACTTTCCATAGCCGTAGCTTGTGGAATTGCCCCTCTTAAACTGTCAATACCAGTTGTTATTGCAGCAGCATTTATACTGCTGCGTATGAATGAAAATGGTGTGATGAAATCAGATGCTGCAATTGCTGCAATGTCTGCATCAGCCCTGGCTATAGGTGTTACTGTAACATCTTTTACAACAGGCATGACAACAGATGTATGCAGTTATATGTTTGGAAGCATACTTGCAATGTCACAGGAAGATGTAGTTTTAAGTGTTATATTGTCAGTTGTTGTGCTTATTTTATTTATATTCTGTTACCACAATATTTTTGCCGTAACGTTTGATGAGAGTTTTGCAAGGGCAACAGGTGTAAAAGTTTCATTTTATAATACAATGATATCAGTTCTTACTGCTGTAACTATTGTACTTGGAATGCAGATGATGGGTGCAATGCTTATTTCAAGCCTTGTAATATTCCCGGCACTCTCTTCTATGAGGGTTTTTAAAAGTTTTAAGGGAGTAATGTTATCATCAGGGATACTTGCAGTAGTATGTTTCTGTACAGGAATAATTGTTTCATATAGTTATTCAACACCAGCAGGGGCAAGTGTTGTACTTGCAAATCTTTGTGTATTTATAGTATTTCTTGTGTTACAGAAACTGAAAATACTAATAAAAACAGTGTAGTATTTAAATAAAACTCCTGCCATAATAAGTATATGTTTCTTATGGCAGGATGTAAAAAGTAATAGATACATTATTTAACATAAGCTTTGGAATATAAGAAGGTATTCCTGGTTATATTTTTTGCACGGGAATCCATAACTCACAGAATACGCCACTTTCACCATTTTCAAAATATATTTCATAGTCTGTATCTTCTGTCTGTATATAACCCGTCTGTGGTACAAATTCTTTAAAAAACTTATTCCATGTTTCACCAATGCACACACCATCATTACCAATACATTTGAATACTACATAATCAGAGGGCTTTGTTTCCCATATGGAATATCCATTATTTAAAAATTTATCAAGTTCTTTAATATTAGTATTTTTATCAATAATTATACCAATGCCATAATTAAAATGTGTTTCATTGTCTTTAGCAGGACTGCACAAGCCATATAAATCCATTTTTCCTTTTGTACGGAGGTTCTTTAAAGGTTCAATAAGGTTTTTCTCATAACATTCTGTCCAGAAACAAGGTATGCTGTTGTCATTGTCATCATTAATGATTTCATTAGAGAATGCTTTTACCAGTGCAATAAATTTCTGGCATTCCCTGTGTTCCATCCTGTAATCCATAATATTACCACCTTCCAGTCTGATTTTTATTACAAGAGGGTTAAATAAATGAAGGCTTGTACCTTTTTGTTTTGCCTGTTTTGGTGTTGAACCATGAAAACTTGAAAAAGCTTTGGAAAAGCTTTCAGGAGATTTATAGCCATATTTATATGCGGCTTCAATTACTGAAATTCCAGTTGACTGGAGTTCCTGTGCTGCTAGTGTAAGACGCCGGTTCCTGATATATTCATTGGCTGTTATTCCAGTAATAAAGCTGAACATCCTGTGGAAATTGTAGCCTGACATATGTACGCTTCTGGCGGCATCAATATAGTTGATGTTTTCATAAATATGTTCTTCCATATAACATATAGCTTGTTGTATAAGCTGTATTGACATTTTATATAGCCCTCCTTGTATAAAATAATTATAACTGGATATGGTAATAAAGTCCTGTCGATGTTTGCACAAATTTAATCCAGTTTAATCTGTAATATTTACCAGGGGCAGTTTTGTTGTAATTATAATAGTGGTTAATTAATAAAACCAGTGAAACCATTATCATACAATTCTTTTGTTTTTACACAGATATCAGGAACCCCAAGGTGTTTTACTGGCAATTCCATAGACTGTTTTTCAAAATGTTTTATATCTTGTTCTGATGGCTGGTTTCCCATGCAGGCAAAAATTTGACTGTTTAATAGCTTTATTTTACCACAAGCATATTAACAATTCCACTAAATCCTGTTTGATATGTTCTGGAAGTTTCTTTGTATTTTTTAATATTTTATGGTATGGTTTTGGCAGCAGTAAAAGATTATTAAAGCATATAATTATTATTTATTATGGAGGAAATAATGGGCAGGCATAAGGAATATTTTATTACAGAAAAAATATTAAAGGATTATACAATGTATCTGGCAGAAGAAGAAAAAAGCAAAGCAACTATCAGCAAATATATCCGTGATATAAAAAAGCTGGCAGAATATGCGGGCGGACGCAGGCTTACAAAAGAACTGGTCATTGCTTATAAAGAAGATTTAAGGACAGGGAAAAAATATAAACTTTCTAGTATTAATTCATTTATTATAGCAGCAAACAGGCTGTTTGAATATATGGGATGGTACGGTCTGCGGGTTAAAACATACCGTATACAGAAAGAAGTGTTTATTCCTGAAAACAAGGATTTATCGAAATCTGAATATAAAAGGCTTGTACAGGCAGCATTACGTAAAGGAAAAAAAAGGCTTGCAATGATTATACAGACATTATGTTCAATGGGTATACGTGCAAGTGAACTTTCAAGCATAACAGTAGAATGTATCAAGAATGGGACAGCAGAAATTTTTTGTAAAGGCAAACAAAGAAAAGTATTAGTACCAAAGAAAATGAAAAAGCTTCTGCTTAAATACATAAGGGAAAATAATATTGACAGCGGGTCTGTATTCTGCACATCAGGCGGAAAGGCAGTTGACCGCAGCAATATATGGAGGGAGATAAAAGCACTTGGAAAAGAGGCATGCGTCCCAGATGAAAAAATTTTCCCACATAATTTCAGGCATCTATTTGCAAAAACATTTTATAAAAAGAACAAGGATTTGGCAAAACTTGCTGATGTGCTTGGACACAGCAGTATAGAAACAACAAGGATTTATATTAAAACACCATGTGGTGAATACCAGCGCCAGATTGACCTTATGGGGCTTGTATAATAAAAATACAACATAATAAAAATTATGTTATAACATAATTTTTTTATATTATATCTTCTTTATCTTATAAATTCAAGAGAAATTTATTTGTCATTATATTATTCCTGTATATGTAATTTATCGTATGTTTCCAGATAGGGCTTTAGTTCCTTATGTATACAGATATTTTAATACAACATAATTTTTATTATGTTGTATATAACAAATGAGAACTAGACAGGAGGAGACATTGTGGCAAAATTCCATGTAGGTTATACACAAGGCGTATTTGATATGTTTCATATAGGACATCTAAATTTATTGAAACAAGCTAAAGAACTTTGTGATTTTCTTGTTGTTGGTGTTAATTCTGATGAATTAGTATGGTCTTATAAGAAAAAAGAAACCGTAGTACCTGGCAAAGACCGTGCAGAGATTGTGCGGTCTGTAAAATATGTAGACCAGTGTGATATAGTTTATTCTCTTAATAAGTTTGAACAATGGAAGAAATATAAATTTGAAGCAGTATTTATTGGAGATGACTGGAAAGGAAACAAACGCTGGATAGAAACGGAAAAAGAATTAGAAAAGGCAGGAGCAACAGTTATTTATTTAAGCTATACACCAGGTATATCTTCAACTTTTTTGCGGAAAGAAGAGAAAAATGCTGTAAAAGAGGGTAAATAAGATGAAGTTAAAGGAACATATTAATGAATATAAAATTGCATTCTGGTATTACATAAACCGTTTTTATCCAATTAATCCAAATAAAGCCGTTTTTTGTAATTATAATGGAAAAGGATTTGGCTGCAATCCTAAATATATAGCTCTTGAAATGCTTAAAAGGAATCCTGGATGGGATATTGTATGGGTCGTAAAAGAGGATAAATACAAATTTCCAAAGGAAATACGTACTGTTATATGGGATAGTAAAGAAGCAATATATGAACTGGCTACAGCATCTGTATGGGTAGATAACCAAAGGAAACTTTGGTACCACAGAAAAAGGAAAAGGCAGTTTTTTGTAGAAACATGGCATGGAGGAGCTGGTCCAATTAAAAAAATTGGGGCTGACAATCCAGCTAATTTTAATAATAAACCTTATGAACATACGTCTCTCCATATGAATAAAATTGTAAATATTATGGTTTCAAATGGAACTATGCGCAGTGAGATATATAAAAGTGCATTTTTATATAATGGAAATATTCTTGAATGTGGAGCACCAAGAAACGATATTTTAGTTAGCTGTCCTGAAACATTTAAAACAAAGGTAAGAACATTTTTTAATATTCCTTATGATGCAAACATTGTAATATATGCACCAACATACCGTAAAGGGAGAAAAACAGATAAAATGAAACTGGATGGGCAGATTGTATTAAATGCATTGTCAAATAAATTTGGCGGAGTATGGTATATGTTAAAAAGACTGCATCCTACGATGGTACAAAATGCTGCTGAACTTGAATATAGCCAGTTTATTATTAATGCATCTGAATATGATGATATGCAGGAACTTCTTGCTGCGTCTGATGTAATGATTTCAGATTATTCAAGTGTTATAAGTGAATTTTCTATTATGAAAAAACCAATATTTCTTTATGCAGAGGATATCAGTGACTATGCAGATGAAAGGGATTTTTATATAGATTATTTTAAATTGCCATATTCTGTAGCTGATAGTGAGGACAAGCTTATAGAAAATATTACTTTATTTGATAAAGAGGAATACCAGGATAAACTTTGTGATTATAATAAAAAAATTGGTTCAAAAGAAACTGGAAATGCATCAAGAATAGTAACAGATGAAATATATAAATATATTGAGGAGGAATTTGGTTTGTGAAAAAATACATAAAAAAAGATATACAGAAAATAAAAAAGAAAAAAATTCTTATAGTGACAGCATGTGATATTTCTAATGGGGGTGTATCTGTTTTTTTATATAATATATTATCGCATATAAAATGTGATGAATTGTGTATTCACATTTATTTTCCAGGGGAAATCATCTCCCAGGCAATGGCAGATAAATTTTCAGAGTTAGGAATTGTTCTTTATATAGGAGGATGCTCTTCTGGGGATTCAGTAAGGGAAATTGCATATAAAGACCTGGAGTGTCTGGCAAGTTCAAATAATTATGATGTAATACATTCTAATTCGGGGAAAGTATGGATTAATTATTATTCATGTTATTTTGGAGTAAAAAATAATATACCTGTAAGAATAGTGCATTCACATAGTGCCATGTTGCCAAGAAAGAAAGCAGAAGTTCAAAAACAGGATGATAGCTACAGGCAGTTTATATTAGAGAATGCAACAGATTTTCTTGCATGTTCTGTAAAAGCGGCACGATGGCTGTTTGGAGAGAAATTTCAGAATTATACTATATTTAAAAATGGAATTGATTTGGAAAAATATGAGTTTAATATAAATACCAGGAAAAAGTACCGTGAAGAATTAAATTTAAATAACAAGTTTGTTGTTGGACATGTAGGACGGTTTGTTAAGGCTAAAAACCATGAGTTTATTCTAAAAATATTTAAAGAAATTATAAAGCGGAGCAGTGATTGTGTACTTCTTATGGCAGGAAACGGGGAACTTTTGGAAGATATTAAAGAAAAATCAATTAGTATGGGCATAAATAGTAATTGTATTTTTTTAGGTGGACGTATGGATATACCAGAGTTGCTTAATGCAATGGATATATTTATTTTTCCATCTATATTTGAGGGATTTGGAATTTCATTATTAGAAGCACAAGCCAATGGACTGCCTTGCCTGATGTCAAATAAGATAACAGAAGAGGTTTGTTTATTAAAAGATACAATAATGATGCCATTAGAAAATTCTGAAGAATTTTGGGCAGAACAGGTTTTAAAATATAAAATGTTACATAAAGAAAGAAAAATATATAGCCAGGAATTAAGGGAAGCTGGTTATAGCATAGAAGACTCTGCTGGTTATTTATGGAAATTATATAAAGGATGATTTTATGTCTATACCTGGATAAATAACTTGTTTTTTAGAAAATAAAAATTTTTTGTATTGTAAGGAGGAAATTTTATGTCTGCTTATATTACACAAAATAAAATATCATATTTTATTTCAGTACTACATAAAGCTGGGAAAAGTAATAATACAATTATATCTTATAGTAGAAATATAGAAAAACTTGTATTATTCCTGAATGGTTCTGAGTTATCAAAACCGAAGATGATAGCATATAAAAAATGGCTGCAGGATAAGGGTTTTAAGCAAAGGACAGTTAATACATATATAGCGGCTGCAAATTATTTTTGTGAAATAATGGAGTGGCAGGATATGAAACTAAAGCTTGAGCCATTGGAATATGAAGAACTGAAGAAACATATGCATATTTCTTCAGAGAATTATAAGAGACTTGTTTATACTGCATTGCAGAGTGACAAGGAACGTCTTGCAATGATAATACAGGTTTTATGCCATACAGGTATACGGTTTTGTGAATTAAGCTATCTTACAGTGGAGGCTTTAAAAAATGGTTATATAGAAGTAGTAAGAAAAAACCAGAATATAAAACTAGATATACCAGAAATGCTTAAAAATGATTTAATAAAATATACGGAGCATGAGCAGGTGGTGTCAGGAATGGTTTTCAGGACAAAAAATGGAAATACAATTAACCGTTCAAATTTCCGGAGGGAATTAAAAAAATTATGTATACAGGCAGGAATTGAGGAAACAGAAGGGTCTGTTCAATGTGTTAAAAATGTAGTGCTGAATACTTACCCCTATTTTGAGTTAAAGGATTAGTAAATTTGTAAAAGTGTATAAGATGGCGCAAACACTTTTACAAAATTAAAAATTTCCATATTGACAAATACAGGAAGCAATGTTAAACTACACTAGTATGCCGCTTAGTGAGGTTTTATAAAGTTCTGTATTTACCACAGACACCAAAACTAGCGAGTAATGATAAATAGGAGGTGCAGATATGTACGCAGTTATTGCAACAGGTGGCAAGCAGTACAAAGTATCTGAAGGTGATATCATTAACGTAGAAAAACTTGCTGTCAAAGCAGGTGAGACAGTTACTTTTGATGATGTTATTGCTGTAAACGACGGGACAATTAAGGCAGGTGCTGATGTGGCTGGTTCAACAGTTACAGCTTCTGTAGTTAAGGAAGGCCGTGCAAAGAAAGTTATTGTTTACAGATATAAGAGAAAGACTGGATACCATAAGAAAAATGGCCACAGGCAGAGCTTTACACAGGTTAAGATTGAAAAGATTAATGCTTAACTGTTAAACTGGTAAGGTGGCAGTATGATAAAGGTTACGGTTTACCAGAACCATAGTGGTGTTTATTGTGGTTTCCGTATGAAAGGACATGCTGGTTTTGCAGCATATGGCAGTGATATAGTGTGTTCGGCAGTATCTGTGCTGGTTATTAATACTATGAATTCAATAGAGCAGTTTACAGATGATAAGTTTGACGGGGCAGTGCATAATGAAAAAGATGTAGTTTCGTTTGATATTTTGTCAGAACCAGTAAGTGAAGCTGCCGGGCTTTTAATGGATTCGCTTGTATTAGGGCTTAAAGCCATACAAGATGAATATGGAAAGAAATATATTAATATCAGGATTAAGAAAACCAAGCAGAATTGGTAAATTCTGGTAAAACAAGGAAGATTAAGAGAATAATCAGGAGGTGTAATAATATGTTAAAGATGGACCTTCAGTTATTTGCCCATAAAAAGGGAATGGGTTCTACCAAGAACGGCAGGGACTCAGAGTCAAAGAGATTAGGGGCAAAAAGGGCAGATGGCCAGTTTGTGCTTGCAGGTAATATTCTTTACAGGCAGCGTGGTACAAAGATACATCCAGGCGTAAATGTAGGCCGTGGAAGTGATGATACATTATTTGCTTTAGTGGATGGTGTACTCCGTTTTGAAAGAAAAGGAAGAGATAAGAAGCAGGCTTCTGTATATCCAGTAGAAGCTAAATAGACTTTTATCTGAATTCTGGCAAGTTTAAAGGGGCTGTTTCTACAGCCCCTTTATTGCTGCAATTATAGATTGCTGTAATGCAGAAAGAAGGTGGAATTATGTTTGCTGACAGTGCTAAAATATATATACGCTCTGGCAAAGGCGGTGACGGCCATGTAAGTTTCAGGCGTGAGCTTTATGTAGCAGCAGGAGGGCCTGACGGCGGTGATGGCGGCAGGGGCGGCGACCTGGTATTTGAGGTTGACCCAGGGATTAATACCCTTAATGATTTCCGTCATGTAAGGAAATATTGTGCAGGTGACGGGCAGCCTGGCAGCAAGAAACGTTGTCATGGCGCTGATGGCGCAGACCTTGTTGTAAAAGTACCTGAAGGTACTGTTGTAAGGGAAGCAGAAACAGGGAAGGTAATTGCAGACCTGTCATATGGCTGTAAGAGGGAAGTCATCTTAAAAGGCGGCAGGGCGGCAAAGGGAATATGCATTAT
>CAJTXH010000029.1 GCA_910580005.1 uncultured Lachnospiraceae bacterium
TTTTTGTATGCGGTTTCCCACAATTTTATATACAGGAACGTGTCGCACCATCATGTATGTAGGCTATTTCCTCTGCTGGTATGCCTTTTTTTACAAGCTCTGTTTTTATATAATTGTAGACATCAAAAGTTCCCTGTCCATGCCATGGTACAGAAAGCATTTCCTTATTCCAGCTTTTTTTAGGTGTGCCAATATCAGAAAAAACAAGCTGTGTACCGGTAATCCCCTCTGATTCTGCTTTTTTATATTCAGCAAATACATTTTCCACTACTTTATTCAGTTTCCCGTCTTTGTTTTCTGGCGCATCTGGTGTTAAAAGCCTTGCATCTGTGCCAAGAAGCCTTGCTTCATGTGTGATTTTTAAAAAATTATCTTCTGACGGGTCAACACCTCCATTACGGATTTTGTCTGCACGTTCTGCAAATGTTTCCATTACCTGTTTTATATACCAGTCAGGCTCGCTTTCAACTATAATATATTTACCACCACGCAGTCCTGGTACAGGCAGGGAAAGCATGTCTTTTGTCTGTATGTCTGCCACTTCCCTGAAAACATTCATAAGTTCTGGCAGGTTTGTAAATTTATTGAAACGGGTTTTTAACCGGAAACCGCTTCCCTCAACTGCCAGTTCTAGTGCTGTTGTCTGTTCCCCAAAGTTTGCTGCCCATGAATCAAAATGCCCAATCCCCATTCTTTCAAGGGTGTCTTTCTGTAAAAAACTCTGCATTACATACATCTCACAGATTGTATTACTGATTGGCGTTCCTGTGGCAAATACTATGCCCCGCCCATTGTGGAGTTCATTTATATATTCACATTTTAAGAACATGTCCATTGCCCTCTGGCTGCCGCTGCCAGTAACCCCTGACACATTCATTTTTGAAAATACTGCCATATTTTTAAAAGCATGTGCCTCATCAACCATTATGCTGTCTATGCCAAGTTCCTCAAAATTAATAAGGTCATCTTTCCTTGCTTCATCTGTCATTTTTTCCAGCTGCTCTTCCAGACGCTTTTTCTGTGCCTCCATCTGTTTTACAGTCCAGTCCTGCCCGTTTTTTACCTTCATTTCAGCTATTGCAAGTGTTATCCCTTCAACCTGGCGCTTTAACAGCATTTCTTTCCTTTCTTTTGATATTGGGATTTTCTCAAACTGTAGGTGTGAAAGGATTATGCAGTCATAGTCACCTGTGGCAATACGTGATATAAACTGCTTTCTCCTTGTTTTTTCAAAATCACGTTCTGTTGCAACTAAAATACTGGCAGAAGGATAAAGGCGCAGGAATTCACTTGCTGTCTGCCCTACAAGCGGTTTTGGCACTACCATTGCTGTCTTATTTGCAAGCCCTAACCTTTTCTGCTCCATGCAGGCTGCCACCATTTCAAAGCTTTTCCCTGCACCTACACAGTGGGCAAGAAGTGTATTGCCGCCAAGCAGTATCCTGGCTACTGCATTAACCTGGTGCTTATTTAAATGGATATCCGGGTTCATTCCTGGAAATTCAAGGTAACTTCCGTCATATTCACGCAGGCGCAGGTTATTAAATGTTTCATTGTAGTATGCTACATATTTTGCACGCCTTTCTGGTTCTTTAAAAATCCATTCCCTGAAAGCTTCTTTTAGCTGCTCCTGCTTTTCCCTTGCAAGCATTGTTTCTTTCTGGTTTGTTTCATAATGGTACTTGCCGTTACCATCTTCAATACGGTCTCTTACAGTCACAGTACGGAGGTTAAGTGTGTTTTCAAAGATTGTATAGGCATCCATTCTTTGTGTACCATATGTTTCTGTGGCAGCAACAGAGTGTTTATCAAAGGATTTATTTTCAATAAACCACTCCATGCCTGATTTGTCTAATTTTATATTTATGCCTGTTATGTAACCGTTGCCCCTGTATGCCCTTCTTGTAAATGGTGTTTTTAATATGTCAAAAATAAATTCTTCATAATCACCTGCTTCAATCCATGTAGTACCAATACGGACATCAATTTCTGAAGCATCAAGGTCTTTGGGCTGTACTTTTTCAAGTGCTGCCACATTAACCGAAAAAAGTTCTGGCTTTTCTTTTGCATAAGCTTTCGCAATACACAGTTTTTCACGCACATTGCCAGAGAGATATTTGTCTGCTGTTTCCCAGCCCTGGTATTTATTGTTTTCATTATAAGACTGTGGGTTTAAAAATATAATGCCTTCAAGGTCTTTAACTGTCTTTTCACACTGTAATTCCTTTACCTGCTGTAAGGACAAAGGATTTTCCACTGTACCAGGAATATCTGGTTTATAAATGTCTGCCATAAACGGTATATTGACACCATTAAACTCATTTATGGAAATTCCCAGTGCTTCAGCTGCTGTTTCTGCACTTTTTATCTCTTTTTTTGCCTTTATTGTCTGTTTAGTAAACATGTCTGCTTTTGTAACATTTCCCTCTGCGTCAACAGACTCAAGCGAACATAAAAGCGGGTAATCCCCATCGTCCCTGAAAACCCTGGAATTGCCCTGTGATGTTATATAGCCATATTTTTTGGTATAACTGTCATAAATACTGTTTAATGTTTCCTGTGCTTTTTTTAGTTCCTCCGTGCTGCACCCGTCTGTCTGTATCTGTATTAAATGTCTTGTACATCTGCGGATTTTATCAAGCCCTTTTATACGCTCCATCTGTTTTTCACCAATGTCCTGCAGGTACATTTTTGAGTCTTTCCTGTAGTAAAGTTTGCCACCAGCAAATGTGTAGGTAAAATTTTTAACATCCGGGTCTGCTGGTATTATCCCCTCTGCCTGTTCTTCCTCCCCGTTTAATTCCCCGGTATCTGTAAAACTCTTAGTATCTGCCCTGATATTTTTTATGGCTTCTTTAATTGCATTTTCAAGGTTAAAACCCTCATTATTATTTACACATCTGGTATATTTTGAGTTTTCACCAAAGCGTCCTGTGTCATATTCCATATGCCCAAGCATCATTCCAGGGTGTTCTATAAAGTAACTGTTTACAGGTATGCCATCTTCTGTAATTCCAAGATGCACCCAGTCTGGTTCTGTAACAGTTTTATGCTCTTTTTTCTGGAAAAACAGGATATCAGTTGTAACTTCTGTCCCTGCATTTTCTTTAAATGTGCTGTCTGGAAGCCTTATGGCTCCTATAAGTTCTGCCCTTTCTGCAAAATATTTCCTTGCCCTGCTGTCCTTTTTGTCCATTGTGCCTTTAGTTGTTACCAGTGCTATGACCCCTCCCGGCCTTACAAGGTCTATGGATTTTGCAATAAAATGGTCATGTATTTTAAAGCCCAGCGGGTTATGCTTCCTGTCAAAAATCCTGAAATCCCCAAAGGGCACATTGCCAATGGCAATATCAAAAAAATTATCTTCATAATTTACATCTTCAAAACCGTTTATTTCTATATTTGCATGTGGATAAAGAAGTTTTGCAATACGTCCGCTGGTGCTGTCTTTTTCTACACCATAAAGGCCACAGTTTTTAACAAGCCCCTGTGGAAGCTGCCCGAAGAAATGCCCTGTGCCCATGCCAGGCTCAAGCACATTCCCTCCTTTAAAGCCAAGGTTTTGTAATGCCTGCACTACTGCCCCTGCTACTGTTTTTGGTGTATAAAATGCACTTATTACAGTTTCCCTTGCTGAAATATATTCTTCATCTGTAAGAAGCCCTTTTAACTGGCTGTACTGGCGGCTCCACTCCGTATTCTTTTCATCAAATGCCTGTGGCAGGCCGCCCCAGCCTGAATATCTTTGCAGGGTTTCCTGTTCTTCTGGTGTTGCTTTCCTGTTTTCACTTTCCACTTGTTTTAAAACTTTTATTGCTTCTATGTTCCATTCAAAATGCGTCTTTGCACCTGCCTGTACTAGCTGTTTTGGTACAGGCTGTACTTCTTTATGCGCTTTTTCTGGTATTTTTTCCTGTGCCTGGTTCTGTATCTCTTCTGTTTCTTTTTTACTTTCATTGCACAAATTAAAAAATTTACGGTAAACAGGGTTTAAACTGTCATTTCCTGCCTGCGAAATCTCTTTTTCATACTGGTTGCGTTCTTCTTTTGTACAGTATCCTTCCCTGCTAACAATATATGCAAGGACAGCATACAGTACATGGTAATTTGTTTTATATATTGTCCTTTTCCCTTCTTTATTCCTGACACTGGCTGTAATGCTGTTCTTACGCATGGTATATTCAATAATCCCATGCCTGTTGCTGCCATAAATAATTTTTTCTTCTCCACCACCAGTAACAAGCCCTGCAAGCAGCCCGGTTTTAACTGGTACAGGTACAAGCCTTGTTGCTGCCATATCCTGTAAGAATGGCTTATGGGACATATAGGCATTTTCCGTGGCAGTAATAAGTATTTCCAGCGCATTGCAAAGTTCTGGCTGCATGGCAGCAACCTTATTGTAATTATACTCTGTCTGTCCTTCTTCCAGCTGTACAGCTGGTTTTATATCTGCTAATTCAAACAGGGAAGCCTGGTGGTATGTGGCTTCCCTGTTATTAACAGTATTATTTTGTACAGTCCCTAATGGTATCTGTGTATTACTCCGTCCAGCACTGTTTCCTCTGCCATCCTCATCCCCTGTTCCCTTATCTTCCATATTTCCATGCTGGAATGTGGGTCTGCCGGCTTGTGTGTTTCCAGGTAACTTTTTGTTATCTGTTCCAGAAGCTGTCCTGCTTCCTCCTCTGTTTCTTTCATCTTCTCCATAAGCCTCCCTGTCCTTAAAAGGCTTCGGTATCTCCTGTTGTGGTTCTCCTCCATGTATTCCATTGCCATTATCCCGTATTTCCCCAGTGGAAGCATTTCCATTTCCTCTGCCTTTATATCCGGGTACATCATCCCGTCCGCCCCTTTGTGGTATGTTATCTCCATAACCTGCCTTCCTTTCTTCTGCTATCTTTGCTATGTTACGGTTAATCCCCCTTAACAGTGTGCATGAAACATCACTTACAAGAGAGCCTAATATATCAATGCTTTCTTTGTCTGTAACAGCTGTTACTGCACTTAAATCCTGCTCTGTCCCTGAAAGCCCGAAACCACATCTTGTACCAGCCGCATATAAAATGCTGTTTTTTATAAGTTTTGCAGCAGCAGTTTCTGGTGTTTCATCTTCCCTGGCTTCCATATCTTTTGCAAGCAGGGAAACAGCGTCCTCCATCCTCTGTTTAAAATCCCTTTCTATTATGGATTCCACCTGTCTTTTTGTAAAGGCTTTAAAATGGAAAAGTTTTGTTTCCCGGCTTCCAGCAGGCATTTCTTCAATTTCCCCGTTTTTTACAAGGAAAGCAAGGTATTCATCAAGATGCCCCCTTTCAAAATCCCATGTAAGCCTGCCGCTGCTGCCACCTGTATCACTTATATCAAATACATAGCGCATATTGTCTTTTAATGCCCTTGACGGGTATACAGCTATGCCACAGCTTCCCCTGCGTACATAGCGTCCGACCCTTTTCCATGTGTCAAAATCCGCAAGCATTGACGCATCCGGCCTTTGTGCATATACCAGGAGTATATTGTCAAATTCAAAGCGGTAAATCTTCCCTGTAAGCCTGCATACATCTTTCCATGCTTTTTCAGATTTTGTTACTGTACCTGCTACACTGCTATATATTTCCCCTGCTTTAATATCTGCCTTTTTCATGCCATGCCCTCCAGTGCCTCCCTGATATCCCTTCCATCAATTTCATCACCAAGGCAGTCCCAGCCTTTATATTCCTGCCTTGCAAAAAGTTCAATGCGTGGCAGGTCGCCACACAATGCTACAATCCTCTCCCTTATTTCATCTGGTTTCCTGCTGTGTTCCCTGATTCTTGCATCACATACCTGTGGCACTGATTTTGATACACGTTTCGGGCTGCCTTTTGTACCAAGCAGGCATATCTCTGAATTGGAACGTGTCCAGAAACCAAGCCCCATAAAAAATGTATCTGCTTTTTTATTCCGCTTTACCCAGTTAAAAGCACAGGTCTTGTATTTAAATCCCCAGCTTTCCATAACAGAAATGCCTTCCAGAAGGCAGGGGAACGTTACCCATAAAAAAAGAAAACTGTCACTGTCAGCAATTTCCCCGACTGGCAGCGAACGTATTTCCTCTATGTCCATTGTATGGTAATGGTCTTCTGCACTCCTGCCCATACCCTTTTTTGAGTAAACTTTATACCTGTATGGCGGGTCTGCATATAAAATTTTATACTTTTTTCCTTTAAAAAGCTGTTCTTTTGTTTCTTTTATATTAACAGGATTATTTTCCAATTAACAGTTTCCTCCTTTCCAAATCCCTGAGCCTGCAAAGCATTTTTGTTTCTTCCTTGTCAAGCTTTATATATGCACATTTGTTTTCTTTTTTCCTGGCATTTTTTAATGCCTTTGAATATTTCCTGCCAAGGCGCAGGAGTATATGGTTCATATGTGAAATGCTGAGTGCTTCCCTGAAATCCATTCTGTTTTCTGGCAAAAAAATATCCCTGGTTTCTTCTGCTTTTGCACAGATAAGGGATATTATATGCTCTATATCATTTATATCTGTTTCTTCTGTAAACTTTGTTTCACCACTGCGCAGCCACTCTTTTTCAAGACACCTTATTGCGTATTTTAACGCATCTGTTATGTTTTTTTCCATAAACTGCCTCCCCGTTTACTTTATTCTTCTTAATATGGCCTGGCATAAAACACCACATCCTTTGTCCTTAAGGCATCTTTTACCACACCCCTGCTTTCATTTGCTGCATGTACCATTTTCCCGTCCCCCACATAGACTGCAACATGTGAAATGTTACGGAACCGCCCGTTTTTCTCATATGAATAAAAAATTAAATCACCTGGTTTTAAATCCTTTTTATTTACAAGCATGGCATGTCTGTAACAATACTGCCCCTGCCCTGCTGCTGTCCCTGGAAGTGTTACCCCTGCTTCTTTGTAAAGCCTGTACACAAGGGAGCTGCAGTCATAGTACCCCTCTTCCATGCGCTTTGCCTGGCTGTAGTGGCAGCCTGTTTTTGACAGTGCAAGCCCTGCCACCATCTGCCCTGTTTCCCCTGCATAAGAAGCTTTATCTGCAGTAACCCCTGCTTCCATCATTGCTGTAAGGAATTTTTCCTGCTGCCTGTCCAGGCTGCCATTCTTTATATAATCATTATAATCCAGGTTATGTACCACTATTTTCCTGCTGGCAGTTTCCACAGTGCCCTCCCTGCCTTCTGCAAGAAAAGCCTCAGCCCTCTTTTTGCCCCAGTTCTGTGCCTGCTGGTGGTTTCCAAAATAAATGTCAAAATCTGTGCCATGTGCATTTAAGTTGCCAGTATCTTCAACTGTATATGTTGTCCCGTTAATTATAACTTTTGTACTCATTGGGACAATGGGGTTTCCTGCATCAACCGCAAGTGTATGCCCGCTTTTTGGCACAGTGCCTGAAGCTGTAAGGCCTCCTGACCATTTCCCACAGCATATATAGCAGTTGCAGTATCCAGTTGTAACAACTTCACCAAGGGAGTCCCCTTTCTTTATATTTTCTGTGCCACTGGAAGCATCAAAATAATTCATCTGTGCAAAGACTTTTTTAAGGTTCTCTTTCCCGGGCTTATCCATTACAAAACCCGTTTTTCCAATGCTGTACCCAGCCATATATGCCATCAGTGTGTCATTGAAATTTGATACGGGTATGCCATCTTCTGTATTCTGGTAAGACACTGTATATCCCTTGTTTTCAAGCTCCATTATTTCATTATTAAATTCCATGTAATAACTGCTTAACACACTCTGTATGGTATCATATCCCGTATCTGGCTGCGGGAATAAAACTGAAAGCGGGGAACAGTAAATAATGGAAACCATAATAACTGTAATAATACCTGTGGTTAATACAACAGGAAGCAGGCACATGGCCACAGGCACAAGTGCATTTAAAAGAGCCTGTCCTGCCATAAACAGCATTGTCTTTGCTGTTTTTACTGTCCTGCCAGTAAAGTTTCCATTACTGCTGTCCTCTTTTAACTGTAAATTTTCCAGAAAAGATAAAACCATCTGTTGTTTAACAAAAGATTTTTTATTTTTGTTTTTATCTCTCTTATAAGTCCTGCTGGTATTATCTGTTATATGCCTGCCTTTTTTCTTTCCTGGCAGCCCTGGTTCTCTTGAATTGATTTTCTGTTGGTTATATTCACTTTCTGTATATATTCCGCCAGAACTTTTTCTTGCCCTGCCTGTTACTATATACTCCTCCTGCCGTGGTCCTGTTAAAGCCTTGTTCCCGCTGGCTTGTGTAATATCTGGGGCTGCTGTTTCTGTAAGCCCTGCCCCGCCTGTTGTTATATCTTTTTCATATACATTTTTTACATATGTTTCTTTTTCTGCATTATTTTTTGTATTTGCAATTTTTTTATCTTCCACATTTCCATATTCTATTTTCGTGATATTCCCTTGCATGGCTTTATGGCTGTATATTACAGGACCTTTACCGTTATCCACATTCTGCCGTCTCGGTTTATAATCCCCATAAAAAAATGCACCACCATTATTATATTCTGGCAATGCATTGTTTGTTTCTTTTCTTTTACGGATAACTACAGGACTTTCTTCTGCTTTTTTTATCTTCATATAAACCTCCACATTTATAAATTCCTTTATAATATCCTGCCACCATTTTATCCATATATCATCCAGCTTTCCCCATCTTCATGTAAAGGTGTTTTACGGCTTCCAGGAAGCTCTTTTGTATCTTCAAAGTCCCAGAAACTGTTATAAGCTTTTGCAGTTTCATTATATAATTCCGTATAATTATTTTTACTTGTATGCCTTTTAGGGATATAAATTTTTGTTGGTGCATTGCCAGTGTCCTCCTGTAATGCGCCTTCTTCCTGCTGTGCCCCATCTTCCCCGTATATAATACTGCCTTCTGCAATTTTTTCATGGAGGTCTGTGTTATACAGCCTGTACAGGCTGCTTTCCCGGCTTATCCTGTTATCAAATGGTATTACTGTATTCCCGCATTTTAACAGCCCCATTCCCCTTTGTGAATTATTTACATAACGTAACTGCGCACCAGATATGCCTGTTGTTTCCTCTATTTTTTTGCTGTCTGTATCGGACTGCCTTAAAAGAGAAATAAATTCGCTGTTTGAAAGGAGTGTTGCTGAATTGTCATCATATAAAAGGTCTGTGATATTCTGGGTTATGCCTGTGCACAGCCCTCCCTGTTTCCTTACTTTTTTCCAGAGTTCTTTCAGGTACCCGGCACTGTATTCATTCTTTAAAAGCATATGGCATTCATCTACATACAGCCATGTTGCCCGTCCACGTTTTCCATTGCTGGTAATTTTTTTCTGTACTGCTTCCATCATTACAAGCATTGCCACAGGTGCAAGCTGTGTACCCAGATCCTGTATGCCATAAACTGTGAAACGGCTGTCCATGTCAACATTTGTCTGGTGGTTAAAAATATTTAGTGAACCCTCTGTAAAAAGCCTTAATGCAAGTGCAAGTTCCCTTGCCTCTGGCTCACTGTCTGCCTCCAGCCTCCGGTGGAAATCTGACATCAGCGGGACCCTCCCGTTTTTCCATGCCCATGTATATGTATCCATCATGCATTTGTCAATTACTGGGTTATGTATATATGGTTTAAGCCCTTTTTTAAGAAGCCTTTCAAAAAGGCTTAACATAAACACTGATTTCTCCGCTGCTATATCACGCAGCGTTTCCCTGCTGCACCCGGCAATATCCGCATCAAAAGGGTTTAAATAATTCCTTGTGTATGGTGACAGGTTTACAACTGTACCTTTAAAGGAAGCTGCAATGTTAAAATATTCCCCCATCGGGTCAATTACCACCACATCATCAGGTGTATTTAAAAACACACTGCCCATTTCCTGTTTTGCAAAAAATGATTTCCCAGAACCAGAAACACCAAAAATAAAACCATTGCCATTAACAAGCTTTTTGCGGTTCCCAATGTTTATGTTCCTGCTCTCCTGGTTAATGCCATAATAATTACCGCCGCCATCATTTAATTCCTGTACATTGAAAGGCATAAGCGCAGCAAGCGGCTGTGTGAGCATTGTACGCATTGTCCCTACCTGCCTTACCCCTATTGGGAGTGCTGTGTTAAGGGCTTCACGCTGTTTAAGGTAGTGCACATCAATGTTTACTGAATGGCTTCTTCCAATTTTTCCAATGGTTTCTGTAATGCTGTCCAGTCCCTCCATGCTCCCTGCCATTATGACAATAGTAACTGCAACATAAAACATGCACTGCCCGTTTTCCCTTACATCATCCATTGTTTCTTCTATTTTCTTTTTTTCATTGCGTTTCATATATGAAATTTCTGTAGAAAAATCATTGTTTTTATTGCGGACTCTCTGCTGTCTTATAATATCACTTTCAACACCAAGGTATTTTTTCTGTAATACCTTTACTGCCATTTCCTTTGGTACAGGCACCACATCAATGCTTGTAAATGAATGGACCGGCAGGGAAACTATTTCATTTAAGAACCTGTCTGGCAGGCTTCCAGGCAGTTTTTTGAAAAACAGTGCCCTCACAAATTTACCTTCATCTTCAATATGGTCCGGGTAATATTTCAGCATGCCGTTACAAAGGTCATTGCGGAAATCTGAGCCTGTTTTCTTTGCCTGTTTTATATCAAAATTAAAACCGTCCTCCCTGCCAAGGTGGTAGAAACCATACAATACTTTAAGCCTTTCATTCCCATCAAGTGGCGTTATGTCTGTGCCAAGCTGCTGGTATGACTTGCGTACTGATGACTCAAGTGTTGCAAACTGCACTTTTGCTTCCTCAAAACTTTTCCTTGTGACAATAAGGGTAAGGTAAAGTTCCTGCTCAATGCCCTGGGTGCCTTCCATGATTTTTTCCTCAATAATGTCATTATAAGCCCTGCGCCCGTCATCAAACCCGTCACCTTTATAATGCATAAGGACTGTTTCCCTTAAATCCTGCATATCCTTATTTTTATTATTTATTGTAATCTTGAAACAACAGTCCATTGAATCAAGGAACTGGCAGTACCTTATAAATATGTCCTCCTGTTCCTTTTCTGCCATTGTGGAATAATTGATATCTGAAAAACGGTAACATTTGCTGTAACGTCCGTCCGCCACCTCAAAAATACCATTTTCTGCAATTTTTTTAATCTCTATGGTTTCCTGTATGGATTTAGGAGTCCTGTATAATGGCATGTCTGCCTTTTTTAACTCCTTAAACCTGTCTGAAAATAGTCCCATGTCCCTGTCCTCCTGTTTTTATTTTTATGCCGTCTTATGCCGGGCTGCTGCATAAAACGGCAGGTTCCAGTTAAATAACAAAATATAAACAGATACTTTTAAAGCTGGCCTCGGTATCTGCATTTTCCTGTTTCTATATCTGCAATCCCTTTCAGGACTGGGTAAACCTGCTGCGGCACTACTGCATTGCCAAGCGCAGTAATGCGTTCTGCCCAGTTTTCCCCTTTTTTAATAATACGGCTTACCCCTTCTGGTTCTTTTTCCCATATTTTATATCCGTCCAGCCACGTGGGAAGCCCATCAGCCATTCCACCCATTCCGGGTTCAATTTGTATTCCTTCATGCTGATTGATGCTACCTCTGTAAACAGTTTTGCAAGCTCTGGCGTTCCCGGGCTGCGGAAAGCTGCCCCTGTCTGTTCCAGTGCCTCCGGGCGGCAGAATACTGTTATTTCCAGCCCTGCTGTCCATACTTTTCCCGAAGAATTGTATTTTTTGAGTCTCCCCCCTGGTGTCCTCCCAACAGTCACATTTACAAATCCCATTGTCCCTGAACTTGCAAGTGGCGTTGGATAAATGTCCGGTAACAAATACTCTTTTCCTTTCATGCCACGCACCGACGGCGAAAGCTGGTAATACAAACACCCTGACGGTGTAGCCTGCACTTTCCAAATCAGAAACCGTCTTCTGGAGTCCCAGGCTGATGAAGCCAGCAACATTCTCTCCAAGCACCCATGAGGGCATAAGGGCTTTGATGACTTTAAACATTCCAGGCCAGAGGTAACGGTCATCTTTAAAGCCCCTGCGCTTCCCGGCATAACTGAAACCCTGGCAGGGGAAGCCTCCTGAGATAAGTGTTGCACTGTATTTTCCTGTCTTCTCATATAATGCCTCCTTTGTCAGACTGTTTATATCATTGAACTTTGGTACATCTTTCCAGTGCATTTTTAATACCATGTTCTGGAAATCCGCTTTTTCACACTGTGCTATCGTCTTAAACCCTGCTGCTTCTGCTGCAAGGTCAATGCCTCCAATGCCCGTAAACAGGCTGATATGTGTTAATTCCTGCATACATGCCCCCCTTTTTCTTTCCCTATGCTAAAAAGACACTCCAATTACAGGAAATGCCTTTCATCTTTTAAATAAAACCAGTATATTCCCTGAACAACAGCCATATATCATCAGGGCTGTAACCATACTGTTCCCATAAATAAAACCAGACAGCTAAAGCTGCCATAATAAGCACAAATAAAAATATAACCATATGTTTTATGGTTCTTATATATCTTTTTTTATTGTATCTTTTTTTGCTGCCTGTTGCTATGCCGCCCCTGCTTTTACTTTCTGTCCATTTTTCCCTGTCTGGTTTCCCTGTTATGGTTTCTTTCTGTGTTTTTATTATTTCTCCTTCACTTTCTGTTGATATGTACAGAAGTGTCCTGTTACTGAATGCAAAATGCAGTTTTAACTTCACCATTTCAATAAACCCCATCCCGTTATAGGAATAAAATCCGCTTAATGCAATGGGTGCAGCTACCGGCACTGCAATATAAGCCCCTGCTGTAAGTCCTGTATACGGATAAGCCAGAAGCACAACCCCTCCGCCAGCTGCAAGGGAAGCTGCCGAAAAAAGAAGCTGTTTTGCCGTCAGTCCCAGAAAAACCGTTTCCTTATAGTTTTGTATGTCAGTGTTTACTTCTATTACCATTTTTCCATAACCACCATAACTGGAACAATCCAGTGTCCCTTTCTTTTTATATTTTATGTTTGTGAAGAATGCCGGTTTTGCATTTTTCCCTGGCTGAAACTGTAATGGTTGCTGGACTGCGTTTTTTTGCTGTCCTGTAACCATTTTTCAGCCTATAGCCCTAGTGCTTTGCCTGACAATGACTGTGCACCCTTTACACTTCCAACTGTCAGTGCAATGGTAAATGTCATTTCACAAAGATAAAACAGTGTTTTTGTCCAGCCTGCATAATCTGCTGTAAATGATGGAAGCCCTGCATTTATAAAAGCATTGCTGGTAATTATTGCAAGTGCCATTACCACTGCTTCAAAACATACTGAAAGAAAGTACCTGCTGTATGTAACTGCTGTGTTTGCTACCATATGGTTTCCGCCAATAGTTGAAAATGCAACTGCACCAAGCGGCACTATTACCATAAGTTTAATAAAGCGCATATACACTGTGTATACCAGGAAAAAGCCACATACAATTATGACAACAGACAGCAGTGAGCCTAACACCAGCATGACAAGGCTCTCACCAAACCCAAGGCCCTTTATTACCTCTGCCTGCTCTTTTTCTATTTTAAGTTTAACCCTGCCGCCTTCTGAAAGAAGCCCCACAAGGTTTCCTGCTGACTGGAAAAATGCTTTCATAACTGTTACATTGTTTGCTACCATATATTCAGCAATGCCAAGGCGCATAAGTATACGCAGTATTGTTTCAAAACGCATTTCCTCTTTTATATCCACACTCTCTGAACAAAACCCTGTAACAAAAAACAGTACCACAAGTGATGAGCCCACCGCTACAAAAACAGGCTCAACCCCTTCAATAACTTTCCATGGCCCGCCGCCCTTAAAAGTTTCAGGTGACTGTCCGAGAAGTTCAAATACAAGGGATACCTGGCTGTTATAAAAATTAAATACTGCTATTAATAAATCATACAGGACACCCCCAAGATTAAAAAAATCCATAAAAATCCCCCATGCCACATATTTTAAAACCCCAGGAAACTTAAAACAGAAGAAATGCCTGCCATCATTATGCCTGCAACAATCCCTTTAAGTGCCGAGTTCATTGTTGACGAATCCTGCTGCTGGTACGCCTGTGCAAACTCCATGACATTCTTTGCAAGGATAATGACACCAACAGCCCCTATTATTGCAATTACAAGTGATTTAAGGTTTTCTAACGGGGCAGTCACTGTACTTGTCCCGCCACTGCCTTTTGCAAATGCTGTAGTGGCAGGAACCAGGACCATTGTATTAAAAACTGGTATTAAAACCGTAAATGCCACCCTGCGGAAAAACTTCTTAAAATTTCTTTTTAATGGAATATTTTTCTTATCTTCCATAACTTTTTACCCGTCCCTTTCTGGTTATTTGTTTCCCACCCGCTGCTATTCCCTTTTTTCATATGCAACTACTATATAATGCCTGGCACCACCCCCTTTGCTGTTTATAAAAAATGGCTGTCAGCCCTGTCCATATTTCTTACGGTATTCTGCCATTACACTTGCAGGGGTTTCTGGATAAAAATATGACAGTATAATATCTTTGGGCACTTTTGCAGCCATTGCAAGGGCAGCTTCGTTTTTCTGTTCTTTTGTAAATGGCATATGGAGTATACGTGCAGATACTGAACCATCTGCTTCTGTCTGCCCGCTGGCAGCAGAACCCATAAAGCTTTTTCCTGTATTTTCCTGTCCAAGCCACTGCAAATCTTCATAACTGAGCGTATCAATATATACTTCCCCTCCTTTTTCTTTCAGGTTTTCATAATACTTTAAAGAATTACTGTTTAAGATTGTAAATGCCTGCCCCTCTGTGCCCTTTTCTGCCTGTACATTATGCTGGTAAGGGCTGCCGCCGCCATCAGCAGTCTGGGCAAACATTTTATGTGATGATGGTATAAACTTATTGTCCATCACCGGGTCAAAACCCCGTATAAAAACAAGGCATTTTTTATTGTCCATTTTCCTGACCTCATCCGGCATCATTATTTCCCTGCCAAGCACATCATAATTACGGCTTGAACTGCCCTGCCTGCCCCTCGTTTCACCACTGGATTTTTTATCAATAGTGGATTTGCCAAGCAGTTTTGAAATATATTCATGGGTACTGGCCTCATTGCCGCCAAGGTAAACAAGGCTGTCGCAGTTGCCCGGCACAGTTTCCCATGTATCTTTGAATAAAGCCTTTATCTGTGCAAGGTTCTGTATAATTATTACACTGGAAATTTCACGGCTTCTCATTGTTGAAAGCAGGGAACAGAAATCATCAGGAAGTGCAACATTGCAAAACTCATCTAACATAAAAGTCACATGTATTGGAAGCCTGCCGCCATAATTAAAATCTGCCTGGAAATATAATTCCTGGAAAACCTGTGTATATAACATTCCAATAATGTAATTATAAGTCTTATCTGAATCTGGAATAACACAGTACAGTGCTGTCTTTGTCCTGCCATCACCATTAACACCTGTACCAAGCCCTGCAAGCCCCAGCCCGTCTTTTGAAAGCAGCCGGAGCACCTGGCTGTTTTCAAGTGAGGCAAGCCGTGAGCTTGCACTGATTATAATTGAACGGACTGTATCACCTGCACCACGCATACATTTGTTGTACTGTTTTACTGCCGGGTGGTTTTCCCCTGCACTGCTGTTTTTTTCCAGATATGCCATGCGCAGGCCAAGCTTTGAAAGTTTTCCTTCCTCTGTCACTTCTGCTTCCCCTATAAGCTTTAAAACTGAACCGAAATTGCGGTAAGCTGGCTTTTCTTCAAGCCATACATAATAAAAAAGAGCCTGTAAAAACAAACCCTCTGCTTTTTCCCAGAACGGGTCCTGCCCTGATGCCCCTTTTGGTGTTGTATTGCTTATAATATTTGTAACAAGTTTTACCACATCTGTTTCACCACGTATATATGCAAACGGGTTATAACAGTCTGACTTTTCCATTTCTAAAAGGTTTATCACTTTTACATTGTAACCGTTTTTCTTAAGCATTTCCCCTGTGCTGCGCAGGAGTTCGCCTTTAGGGTCAGTTATTATAAATGAACTGTTCATCTGCATGATATTTGGCTTTACAACATAAAATGTCTTGCCGGCACCAGAACCGCCAATAACAAGCACGTTGTTATTAAGCCCTGTGTGCCTTGTGTCAAGGCTTATACGGAGGCCCTGCCCAAGTATGCGGTTTTTGCTTTCTTCCTTATCCGCAATGGCTGTATTAACTTTTTTTACGTCTGCAAGCTTTGAAGTCCCGTATTCACGCCCTGGCATATAATTCTTCTGGCTGGTGTAATACATCATTACAGCAATGGCATATACAAACAGTGTAAAACCGGCTGCCTTAAAAGTGTACTGGTTATAATAATTCCCAAACGGGTCTGCACATACCATGTTTAACCGGCTGGCAAACCCTTTGAAATCTATGCCTTCCTGCCATGCCCCTCCTGCAAGGTAGCCGGCATAAACAGCAGCAAGTGCACCTGCAAATACCATTATAAAACATGGTTTCTTCTTTGTTGTCTGCATTACAGCCCCCACCTGCCTGTCTGTTTTCTTTTTATGGTTTTTGTTTTTTCTGCTGTTTTCCTGTAAGCACTGCGGACTGCCTTTTCTACTTCATCATAATGCTCCCTGTAAAGCTGTTCCCCCTGTATAGTACGGATTACCTGGTTTCCATCTGAGTAAATATTGTATTCCCTGTTTTTGTCAAGGAAGGCAAGTAATGACTTGCCGCCATGTACTTCCATTAAATCTTCCCTTTCAAGCCATATATAAGCTGCATTTTCCCCATATGTGCCAGGTATCCGTGTTTTTACTGCATGGCTGTTTTCCTCTGCGACCATTTTTTTGGAAATAGTGATATCCACAAGGTTTTCATTATTTAAAACAGCAGACTGTTTTATGCGGTTTCCAATTTCATTATAATAGCGTGCTTCTGGTTCTTGTATCCTGGCATGTCCTTCTGTGTCCTTTCCATTTTCTTTTTTAAGATAAGAAAGTATATTGTCTGCTTTTTTCCCTCCGTCTTCTTCCAGAAAACTGCCAAGGCTTGAAATACGGCTTCCTGAAAGGTCCTGGCATACCATGCCCATACGTGGGGCGGCTTCACTATGGAACATCACTTCTGTAAAACCGCTGCCCTTTTCTGCACCTGGCATTACAGAATATAGTATTCCGTACTTTTTTGCAGACTTTTTAAATTTTTTCATGTCGCTGTCTGCGAATGAAAGCACCTGCAGGTCCCCGCCTTTTTCCAGAAGCCCCTTTAGATTTGTTTTTCCCATTACTTTTTCATGGCCTAACATGCCAGTAATTAAACTGGCTGCTTTTTTCACCAGTGTTACAGAAGCACTTCCTGTTTTTATGGCAAACATGATACCGTCATGGGTTATACGTATAATCTGTACAATATCATTTATTTCTTCTGACATATAAATCCCCATTCCTTCCGTTACTGGTACATTCTTTCTGCAAGCACAATCTGTATTGCCTGTTCCATTTCATCAGCTGCAAAACCGCTGTTAATAATGCTTATGATTTCATGTTCACTAAGCCCTGCTTCAACAGCCTTCCTCACCTGCTGCATCTGCTCCTTGTCAAGCCCTGCGCCAGCAATATGTTTAAGGAGGACAGATTTTGTCTTTCCTTTGGACAGCCTGCCAGCGAATGAAAGAAACCTTTTATGGTCTTTTTTTGCTGTATGTTCTACTTCAACAATATCTCTACTGCCATGGCTGTCTGTTATGGCTGCATTGTAAATTTTATCTGGCATGCTATCTTCTTTTCTAATGTTTTCCATATTATCTTCTGTATTGTTTCCTGTGTCCCATGCCCTGTCACGTACATTAACTGTTTCTTCCCGTTCCTGGTAATCTGCAATTTCCCTTTGCAGGCTTTCTATCTTCTGCACCATGTTTCCATGTTCCCTCCTCAAAGCCTTTAAATCCTCTGCTGCATCATCACGTTCTCTCTGGAGCATGGCATATTCCTTTTTTAATTCCTCCTTATCCCTCCGCAGGTTTTCCTTATCCCTGCAAAGCCCCTCCTTGTCTGCTTCCAGTGTTTCAATTTTTGCTTTAAGCCCTGCAATTTCTGCTGCCTTCCTGTTGTTTTCCTCCTGTTGCTGTGAAATCACATTGTCCTGTGCATCAAGTTTTCCATTATATTCCATTTCCAGTTTCCCATATATTTCTTCCTCCATGCTGGCACGGAGTTCTTTTTCTGGTATTTTTAAGCTTTCCTCCACTTCCTGTAACACATACTGCAGCATACAGGCTGTTGGTTTTTCTTTCATTGCCATTGCAATATCTTCTATTGGGATACCTTTTTCATAGAAATTTATTATGGTTTCCATCTGGTAAGGGTCACACTCCAGCCCTGTTATGTAATCCACAAGCGGCCTGGGATTTTTTACTTTCAATGCCCTTGACATCTGCTTTGCCATATCTGTAGAAATACCAGGTGTAAGGTATATGCTGGCTGCTTCTTTTGAAATACCCATCTCCATGTCACGTTTTGCAATAGCAGCTAACTCCCGTCTTATGTTTTTCTTTCCGCACTCTACAGTAAATTCTTGTATTTCCTGTGCTGTGTATGGTTTTTCTGCCTGGTACGGGCTGTAATGTTTTAACCTGTCATTTCCCATATCTTCCTCCCTCCAGTCTGCCATGCCTGCCTGGCTGTTTTACTGTTTTTTTGCCGTCATGACCATGTCTGCTTAACTTTGCTGTTTCCCCAAGCCCTTTAATAACCCCCTCTGCCCTGCCAATATCTTTATATATTGCCTTGCATTTTACAGAAATGTCTTTTAATCTGTCTGAAAATTCTGCCTGCAGTCCCTTTACATCCCCAAAAGTAAAGCCCCTGGACTTTAAAATATCTTCAAGCCTCTGGTATTCTGTATGTTCCCTTTCAAAAAAGCTGTCACCAGCAAGGAAACTTTTTTGTGCAGGCAGAAGCTTTTCCATCTGTCCTGCTGCAGAAAAAATCCCGTTATACTGCTTTTTGTCCTTGTACAGCCTTTTACGCTCTTTTTTATATCCTTCAAGCTCTTCTTCCAGGTTATTTATGGTTTCACACAGCCCATTTAATGAATTTATATTATTTTCAACAAGAAACATATACTGGCTGTAACATTCTTCAAGTTCCCGCATTTCCCTGTGTTTCCTGTACCGCTTGTTGTGTATATTGCCACTTAAACCTTGTATATAACACAGTCTTGCATACCAGGTTTTTTGTATGCCTTTAAGTTCTGCATTTTTTATAATTTTTTCTTCCTGCCATTCTGGTATATTGTCCCTTTCCATACCAGGTTTCTGTAAACCACCATTTTTGCATTTTTTGCTGTCATGTACCAGCTCTGTACTATTTTCCAGCTTTATATTAACAGAAGAAAAACCATATTCCTCACAAAGCCTGTTGGTTACTGGCTGCATTTTTTCTGCCCAGTCCCCCTTTTCATAACGGAACTTTTTGCCATCAAGGTAATTTACACTGTTGAGTAGGCTAAGCACCCAGCGCCTTTCCCTATTGCTAGAGTAGGTTTCCGAGTACTCGCCCCCGAACCGTACTTACACCTCTCAATGTATACGGCTCTCCATTTATTCACAATCTGCACCATGAATTAGTTTGTGACAGTCATTGCATACTACCAATGTTTTACGATTGATACGTTTCATAAATTTCGCCCACTCTGTATCTTCTGATAATTCTTTGAGATTTCTCACTTGATGGACTACTAAATTTTCCGTTTCCATTCCACACCATTCACATTTGCCACCTTTAAGCCTAATCGCCAATGTTGGTTTCTTTCTTATGCCCTTAGGCTTACTGATAATGTCAACAGATGAGTTAAAGTTCCCTTTCCCTCTTTTGAGACTGCCCTTCCAAAACAAACGTACTTTTTCATTACCTTTTTTGTCTTTATATTCAACATAGAAATCTTTTCCTTTTCTATGTTTCTTAATAATATCGCCTTTGTGACAACGATACTTGCAACAAAAGGTCTTAACCATACTGTATTCCATGATATAGCGGAATTTGTGCAACTTACTCTTATTGTTTGCAACATCGTAATAATTACAAAATCCACGAACTTCTCCATTGTACTGGTCAAGAATACTCAAATCATCTCTTGCAACCAGCTTACCTCTGTGAACAGGGTGCCATATTTCTGTGGCTTTCTCTACTCTGATACGCATGGCTCCCAATGATAAAAGCTTGTTCCTTACAAGTTCCGTAGGAACTTCCAGTTGCACGTGTCCACCAAAATTTCTAGCGTAACAGCCTCTGGCAGTTCTTTTAACTTCATTACTGTATGGTGTTGTTCTGATGTCATATCCCAAGAAGCGTGCCTTGTCTGTTGACTTTGTTATCAGTGTCTTTTCTTCCGATAATTCCAACTTTAACTTATCAGCAATAAATGCACCTAAATCCTTTTTAATGGTTCTTGCATCCTCTTTTGAACCTATTACACCAATGATAAAATCATCTGCATATCTTACATACTGCATTCTTTTGTAATTCCCGTCCATTGGCTCTGACCGTTGTACCTTTCTGTGCAATCGGTCAATTTCCTTTAGTTCATTAAGCAGTCTTTGTTTCTCATCTCCTTCCGACTTTGATATTTTGACAACCAAACGGTGTCTCTTATCACATAGCTGTGAATATTCTTTTCTTATGGCTCTTTTATTTCCTTTGTCAAAGCCTTTCTTATATTCTTCCACATACTTATCGAATTGGTCGAGATATACGTTTGCCAATATGGGGCTGATAATTCCACCCTGTGGAGTACCACTGTAGGTAGCATGTAACTCCTTATCCTCCATATAGCCAGCTTTAAGAAATTTTTGTATGAGTCTGATGAATTTTTCGTCTTTTATCCGCAGACGCAGAATATTCAACATAACATTGTGGTCGATATTGTCAAAGAAGCCTTTTATATCACCCTCTACAAACCATCTACACCTTGTAAATTTTGCCTGTATGGATAATAGTGCCGTGTGACAACTCCGATTTGGTCTAAAACCATGCGAGGAGCTTTCATAGCTATCCTCATAGATGGATTCCAGTATCATCCTGACTACTTCCTGTACCAACTTATCATCAATTGTTGGTATTCCAAGCGGACGCTTCTTCCCGTTTTTCTTCGGGATATAGGTACGTCTTGATGGGTTTGGCTGATACTGCTCTGTTTGCAGTTTTTCAATCAACCTTCTAATTCTTTCGATGCTCATGGCATCTATGGTTTTTCCGTCTACTCCTGCTGTCATATTTCCTTGGCTTGCATATATATTCTGATATGCAAGAAGAAATAAATCTTCATTATACAAATTTCTATACAGCCTTTTGTAGACGTATTCTTTGTGAGCAGAATGCTCACGCAGACTGTTCAATACATTTTCTGGACTTCTCATGATGTCTCGCACACCTTCCTTTCTTTTGTATTGATTGAATAAACTGTTCCCCTTCGCCCTGTAAGTGCCATTAACACTCTCTGACTATTATGGGAACTCCGTTGCCATATCGAATTTTCAGAGACTTACTCCCATAGCAGACTTATTTATCTGCATTTCGACTTAGGCAATCCCCATTTAGTAACGGAGTAAAAAGCTGTGTTTATTGCCGGATAGGGTTTTCGTCCTTTTATGCTTATGCAAATGGGTCATGCTATGGTTTCCGCTACAACTACTCATTTTTATTAGCGTAGTAGCATGAAATGGCTCTCCAATTATCCTTCGCCAATCAGGCGCACAATCTGCCCTCGGACTGCCCTTTAGCCAGTTTAGGCTTTATCCTTATATAAACTTTTGGTCTTGCAATTCAGTCGTGACCAGATAATTTCGTCAACTTACCGCTTTAATGACGTGCTATTGTCCCCTTTGGATTTCTCCTCCAGGTAAGTCATTGACCATAGGCATGGAAACTCACACCTACCGCTTGCTAAGCGGATTTACTCTCGCCCCTTATGGGCGCACAAATTATATGCCCGTGGCAGTGTGCTGTGTTATCATGTACAACATAGACAGCCTCATAACCATTTCCAAGAAATTCCTCTGCAAACTTCCCTGTAATTTTAAAAACAGTTTCCGGTTCTGCTTTTTCTTCCTCAAGGGATATAATAATATGGTAGCCCTGCCTTTTGTCTGTTTTGCCATATTTGCGTTTTGTTGCCATCATCTGCTGGAAAGCAGCGCCTGGCTGGCAGTTGATGCCTGACACAAACCGCCCTGCCTGTGTTTTTTCCAGTGCAGTTATATATTCTATTGCCTGTTTTAAATGCTTCCCCTCAAATTTTTTCCCACTGCTGTTTATTGTCAGTATCTTAGTGATAGCCAAGACGCACCACCGCTTCCTCCAGTGTCTGGTCCAGCCTGCGCATGTATGCCATAAGCCTGTCCTTGTCAGTCTGCCGGTACAGCCTGGAATTATTGTTATAGACAATTTCATTTATATTAACCCCGATGCGGTTTACTTCATTTACAAGCCCTTTAAGGCTTTTTTGTATTTCAGGGTAATCATTTGGTTTCTGCGTAACCAGAAACCTTAAATACTGTGACTCACTCATGCCTGCTTTTTCTGCCTGTTCCTTTAATATGGCCGCTTCCTCACTGCCAATACGGAATTTTTTTACAATATCCTTTGCCATTTACCTTACCCTCCCCTGTTTTTTTGCTGGTGTAATATATGTTTCGTTTAATCCAGTTACAGCAGGCCCTGTTTCTTGTATTACATTGTTTTCCTGCCTGGAACTTTTCCTGTCTGACACAATGCCCGCTGCAAGTTTATTACATTCTTTTCCATATGCCGTCTGTGCAAACAGCCTGCCAAGAAGCAGGAAGTTATTTCCCAGGTCTGCCCTGCTGTCTGCCTGTCCATGTTCCATTTCATAATTCCACTCATATACAGTACTGGTTACATCATCAAAGGAACATGGTATTGTTTTTCCATCTGTTATATCTGTCTTTGCCATCTGCCTGCCTGAAACAGAAAGTGTATAACCCTGGTGTTCCATAAAATTTAAAACCAGCCCTGCCTGTTCCTCTGAAATCTCAAGCCCTGGTCTTGCAAGACTGGCCCATACCATTAAAGTTTCTGGCTTTGTTATTCCAATATAATTTTCTTTAACTTTATGGCTGTATGGTTCTGGCGGGTATCTGTCCATAAATCCCATCACTGTAAGGTTTGTGCCATATTCAAAATCCCAGTCTGCACTTACAGTCCCAAGGCAGCCATCTTCCTGTAAAGCAAACGGAGTTCTTGTAACAAGTGTCCCCATAAAATTATTTACAACACATTTTGCAACCTGCACAGGCTCATCCCACCTGCTGGCACTGTGCCGCACTTCATAAATATAAAGACCTTCTGGCACACTGCCATGGTCAAAACGCTGTCCGCTCAACAGGGCAGGGCTGCCAAATACTTTTATTTCCTCAAATTTCTCCTCCATCAGGTTATGTCCTGCCACTTTTTCCACCTCCTGGACATTTTTGTTTCTTTATCTGTTTTTCTGTAAAAAATTCCTGTAAAACTATAAAACCCCCCAATAACCTTAAAATTTCCAAAGACTTATAAAAATTACTGGACGGGCTTTGCCCGGCTCCAGTTAATTTTTGCCAGATACGCATTTTGTACCACAAAATGCCCTGCCGCTTAAAAAGCGGCTGTCTGGCCAGCGGAAAGCTGCTGGAATACCAGTTATATATAATATATATACAAATAATGCCACTTTTCTGCGTTTTGGGGTCACTTTTTTGGTTTTTGGGGTCATATTTCTTATTTTTGGGGTCACTTTTTTTCTGTAACTTAATTCTGTGGGGTCACTTTTTAATGTTTTGGGGTCATATTTCCCGTTTTTGGGGTCACTTTTTTTGGGTAATTTAATTCTGTGGGGTCACTTTTTAATATTCTGGGGTCATTTTGCCACATTTCTTAAATCATTTAGAGAATATTATGTTTCCAATACTTTTCAGCGGTTTATTTTTCCTGTTTTTACAGGTACATTTTTTCTTTCAAAATCTTTTATGCCCGTTTTTACAGCAACAAGCCATTCATTTATATCCTTGTACAGTCCTGGGGCATGGAAATCTTCCACTTCATACCCCATACAGTAATATTTTTCCATAAGATGCCCTGCTGCTTTCCTGCCTGGCACATCATTGTCAAGGCAGAACTGTATTTCCCCAATCCCAGGGTGTCCGTTAAGAAAAGTGGCAAGCGGTGCATCAGATAACATGCCAAGTGCAAGCATATGGCACTTTTCTTCTGGAAAAAGCGTAATATAAGACATAAGGTCTATAACTGCTTCAAACACTGTTACTTTCCTGCTTCCCTCCCTTACAAAATTAAAACCATAATTCTTGTCACTGCCAGCAACATCACATTTGAAACACCGGCCATTTTTTACGGAAACACCATGCAGGCTTGCAAATACTGCCCTGCCTGTGGTGTCTTTTCCTATAAATACAATATTATGGTACTGTACTGCTTCGTAAACCAGCCCTGCATTTACAAATGTGTCTATGACAGGTTTTGCAATCCCCCTTTTTTCCTCAAGGTAACTGTATAAATAATAATTGCTGCCAGCAGGGGCAGGCAGTATAAAAGGCTTTTTTTCTTCCCTGCCTGTTTTATTATTTTTACAAGGTAAACTTTTTTGTATATTTTTTCTTTCCTGCAGCCCCCTGCCCCTGTGAAACCCTTCAAAATCCAGAAGCCACTCCACAGCTTCTTTAAACCCCATTCCAGCAAAAATGCACAGGAAATCAATCTGGCTTCCGCCATTTTCCCCTTTGTCATGCTGCCTTGACCAGCGGAACCAGCTCCTGCGGTTATAAATGCGTATTGAATCCATTTCTTCAAGTGTGTGGTATCTGCCAGCCTTTTTTACTGTATAGCCAAGGCTTTCCGCAACTGCACATAAATCAGCTTCTTTTGCCATCTTTAGTTCTTCATCTGTAAACCTCACCTTCCCGTCCTGCCTTTCCCTGCCAGTTTCTGTTCCCTTTCCCATGCAATCTTATTGTAGTCATCTGCATACTTTTCCCTTGGGTTCCTTATAATGCCTTTTTCTTTGAAACTGAAATACTCCCTGTTATCTGTCCCGACAATTATATGGTCAAGAAGTGGTATCCCAACAAGGTCTGACACCCTTAATACCCTGTCTGTAAGCCTTATATCATCAGATGAGGGAAACAGTGTACCACCGGGGTGGTTATGGACAAGCATCATATTGACCGCATTTGAAAGTATACCTGCTTTAAGCAGCTCCCTTGGGTTAACCATTGCATAATTTACTGCACCAATGCTGGCAAAATTACAGTTTATTGGTGTACCGTCTGCTTTCAGGTTTATGACACACACCACTTCCCTGTCCATCCCACAGATAGTTTCCCCTATAAGATGTACAGCATCAAGCGGGCTTTTTATCTGGAAATCTGAATAAACCGGGCTGTCTTTTACAAGGCGTATTGAAACTGTATCAAGTTTAAACTGGTTTCTTCTTCCCATATCCTTCCTCCAGCACAACACAAAGGAACAGGTTATCCGGCATGTCTTTTATAAGGTTTCTTAACCCTTCATGTGTCCCTGCCCCTGCCTGTGTCCTGCTTTCTTCTATTTCCTCTGGTACAGGGTAACTGCTTTTTTCTTTTTCCATTAACAGCCCTCCGTTTTATCTTTTCTGCCTGTTGTTATCCTGTATTGCAGCTGGGAATATTCTTTTCCCGTCAAGGTTCTTTCTGGCTACATCTGTTGCCATTGACATTTTCCTCATCTCTTTGTCATAATGGTAAACATTATTTGAAAGCCTTTCACCCAGTGGCACAGATGACATATTAGTTTCATACACCATTTCCGCAAGGTTTTCCGGGTTTCCCATATCCACAGAAACTGCAAGGACCTCATGCACTGA
>CAJTXH010000030.1 GCA_910580005.1 uncultured Lachnospiraceae bacterium
AAGTACCCCGAATTAAAGGAGCGTATGCAGAGCCTTTTACAGAATGGCGAGAAGATAACGCCGAAACAGTGGAAAGCCGAGATACAGTCTTTGCAGTCTGAATATGACAGTATCGGCAAAGAGCAGACCAAGACCGCCACAGAATTAGCGTATGCCGAGGTAATCAGCTATAACAGGAAGAACCTTGAGAGGGAGCTTCAGAACGAGAGCCGACAGCAAGGTAGGACTAAGCGGAGGGAGGAAGAATTGTAGGTATGCAACTAATAATTGCTTTTTTTCGCTTATCAAATTCTTTTATCTTGTTTTCATATGCCTTATAATAGCGATAAAGGAGAGTGATTTTTATGAACATGGATATTACATCAAGATATTTACAATTCCTGCGTAAAAGCCATAATTACACACAAGAGGATTTGGCAAAAAAATTAGACATATCAAGGCAGGCAGTTTCAAAATGGGAAACAGGAACGACTATTCCCGATTTAGAGGTTTTGCTGAAAATCTCCAAGCTATATAATGTTACAATAAACGATATATTAGAGCCAAATATACAGCCACAGCGGATAACAGATTTTGAACAAATATCTACAATTCCCGAAAAGGAATTAAGAGAACTGTTGAAACTGTTTGACATTGGCATACTTATTACCGCCTTAATGGGAGCATCACCCGAAACAAACAGTTTGTGTGAACAGCTTTTTCCAGACGTAGATTTTGAAATGATAAGAAATAACGTTGGCAGGGTAAGGATTGAAACCGTTGAGGAAATGCAGAACCAGATTATGGCTATAGTAAATTTGCAGTCGCTTGAGAGGAAAATATAGTATACAGAAAATTCATATGAATTTTATTGTAAATGAGAGCAGTCTTTTGTATAATTAGATAAAGGCAGGAGAAACCTATATCCTATCTTCTGCCCTGTTTCTAGGGAATTGAGGTGATAAGGTGCAGGACGAAACAACACAGGCAACAGATATACAGGAAATAAGGGCAAAGCGTACAGTGAAAAACAGTGTATTTTTAGACCTTTTCAAAGATAAAAAATATTTACTTGCATTGTATAAGGTATTACACCCAGAGGACACCGAGGCAACGGAAAATTCACTAACAGACGTGACGATAGAAAATGTATTGACTGATAATCTGTATAATGATTTAGGTTTTATTGCCAACAATAAACTGATGATACTTATTGAAGCTCAATCTACATGGACATTGAATATTCTGATTAGAATACTGCTGTATCTTGCGGAGAGTTATCATAAGTATTTTGAGCAGAACGGACAAAACTTATACGGAAGCAGGAAAGTCAAAATGCCAAAGCCTGAACTTTATGTGATTTTTACAGGCAATAAAGGCAGGAAACCCGATACCATATCTTTATCCAAAGAATTTTTTAATGGTGAGGATATTGATATTGAGGTAAAAGCAAAAGTTATTTATGAAAGTGATACTGGGGACATCATCAACCAGTACATTATTTTTTGTAAAGTCCTTGACGAGCAGAGAGAAAAATATGGAATGACGGAGCAGGCTATCAAGGAAACAATCAGAATATGCAAAGACAGGAACGTGTTAAAAGAGTATTTGGAGAGCAAAGAGACGGAGGTTGTGACGATAATGATGAGTTTATTTGATGATGAAAAGATTATGAGAAATTATGGCAAAAGCGAAAGGCATGAAGAAGCGTGGGAAACGGCAGAGAGGTTGATAAAAAAAGGAAAGATGTCGCTTGAGGATATTGCGGATTGTGTTCCAACATTATCATTTGACGAATTAAAAGAAATCGAAGAAAAGGTTATGCAGCTGGCATAATCTATCATATCAATCAAAATAAAATATAATAACAGCGTTAGAGCATATAGAACCGAAAGCTATATGCTCTTTTTTTGCCATTAAGGAGGAACAATGGACGATAATATTCAAACCAATACCATAGGGCGGTTAATGCCCTGTTTGCAGAAGAAGATTGATAAGACAACATATTTAGCCGAGATACACTTTTCTTATAAGAGTACCAAAGTGTAGAGGACAAACTAAAGTGTGTCATTCTCCATGACTTAAAGCATGGGAAATAGAGCAGATTGCGAGGAAATAACGAAAAATGATGAATAAATACTTGACAAGTTACAACAGGTGATATGACTGCGTATAATAATATAGTTATTTTTGGTAATTTTCTCTGTGAGATGATAGAAAAGTATGGGAAAGAAGTCATAGAAGAGATTGAAGAGAATAAGAAAAAACGGTCAACATATGAGGAAGACGAGTAAAGATGAGCCGATAAGATGGATTATTTTGTCTTATCGGCTCAGATTTTTCTTGCAAATTACAGGCAGGGCAACAGCATTTACTTTTTAGGAAAAAAGAGGATGTCTAGTAAGGTATCTGAATTAAGAGCCGCTTTAAACATCAACTTTTTCTTGCTGATACGTCCGTATTGCGCTTGTGTTACAAGAGTAAGGGCAGTTTTTCGCAAAATATTGAAATTGAGCGGCGGATTGTCTTTTCTTGCCTTTGATGCATCTTCCCCATAAATGACATCCAGACACCAGTAAAGCTGGTTTTCTATAGACCAGTGCTTTCTTACCGAATCTGCAAATTCATTTATATCTGTCAGGGAAGTGATAAAATACCTTGTATATTCACGGGTTTTATCGTTTTCTATTATGGCTGGCTTTTCCATCCCCAGTGCCTTTAACCTACACCATTCCTTTCCCTGTTCCAGACATGAAATGTTTGTTAGCAACTTATATTCCCACTTCCCAATCCTTCCATGTCTTTTTTCATTTGTTTCTAATACTGGCAGTTCTGAAGAAAAAGCATTAAAGTAATCGTCAGCATCTTTATATAAAGCAGGCTGGTTGTGTTTTAATCTAATAGTATAACCAGCATTATTGCCAGTTATTTTTTTACAATTTTTTTCTGGCAGCTCATGGCATCTGCCGTTACGATTGCCCCGTCCACATTAATAAGGTCAAGTAGTTTAGGGACTGCAGTAATTTCATTCGTCTTTTCTTCCGCATTAATTTTTCCTAATGTTATCTGGCTTTCGGCAACAAATGCACTGACAACATGGTACGCTTTACGCTGTCTATTTGCGCTCCCACGGATTGTTTTTCCGTATATTGCCACAACGGAACTCTGGTCACGTTCTGCTGATATCCAGTTTATCAGGCATGATGAAAGTCCAGACGGATTTATTTTTTCAAATACACGTCTAAAGGTATCACTGTCAGGTATTTCATTTAGAAGTTCCAGAAAAGCCGCAAGGAATTCCTTAAGATTTTTTGCCAAATTCCTCCATACCGGCAAAATCTTCACCTCCACAAATTACAGTATACAGTCCAATGATTATGATATCTTCCAGTTTATGGCGTATATTACCATATCTTGTACGCCTTGGTTCTTTTATATTTTTTATTTCTTCTTTTAAGGATTCTATTCTCATAATTTATTATTTTACTATATTTTCATAAAAAGTAAATGCTGTTGCCCTGTATGCAAAATGGCATTATAAAACTCATATTATTGATAAAAAACATGTCAAAAATCCTCAGATTTTATAGAAGGCTGGGCTGTTATTATTTCTTCTATCCATTTGCCAAGATAATCTTCAATAACGGAAAATGGGGCAGCACCAGTTGACAGGAAGAATTTATGAAATTCTGCCAGTTTGAATTTGTCACCAAGTTTATTCTGGGCTTCTTTTTTAAGTTCTTCTATTTCAAGATATCCTAATGTATATTGAAGGTAATTAGCTGGTTCTGCTACTATTGAGTCAAATACTGTACGGCTCTGGCTTTTGCTGAAACCATAATCTGAAAGAAATTCTTGCAATTTCTTAAAATCCCACCCAAGGTAATTAACACCTACATCTGCTTTGCCATATACGCATAATGTTGCTATTGTATTTTGTACCATTAATTTTGCAACATCTTTATCTATGCCAGCAATGCTATAACTATACAGTTCCGCATATGTTGCCCATCCCTCTGAATAGCCTCCGCTGTTAATTACACTTCTTACAGGTGCAGGGTTTAGTGACTGGAAATAGCAGTTCTGGTATAAATGTCCTGGATAGCTTTCATGTGCTATTGTTGGAAATGCTTCGCTTAAATCATAGCTTTCATTTTTATTGAGATATACTACATTTTCTTTGTATGCGTCAAGTGCTGGTGTAAGATAAAATGCAGGGCTTAAACTTTCTTCAAGTGATTTGTCAACATATTTAACTTCACATGTAATATCATCACCAAGTGCTGGGAAATCTTTTTTGATTGCGTCTTTTAAATATTCTATTGCTTTTTCAGGTTCTTTATATGGATATTCAAATTCCTGTGCCTTATAATATACATCTGGTGAAACAGTCATTATTTTTGCCATTTCCTGCTGTGTACCTGATAAAGCGTTACTAAGCATCCTGTCAATTTCTGTAATGTTTCTGTATGAACCTGTTTTTGCTTTTACAAGATACTCATAGTATTCTTTTCCTTTTTCAAAACCACATAGTCCATTGTCATTTTCACCTGTTCCTTTAAGTTTTACAAGTGCATTAATAAGGTTTTTATACGCAGGTATTACACATTCTTTAACTGCTTTTGTGCTACTGTTTATATAAGAAGTAATTTCTTCCTCTGTTAATCCTTCAAATTTTTTGATTTTATTGTTAAATACTGTTATAAGGTAATTTTCATCATTGGTTTCTGCAAATTCGTTACACTGGTCAATAATTGCCTGTGCTGTTGTATCACTCATAAACAGCCCTTTAGATGATTTTTCTTTTTCAAATTCAATTATGCTGTCAAAATATGATGGTACAAGCCGCAGAAGTTCAATATATGTATCAATATCGTCTTTTTCATAGAAATTAAATTCAGCAAGAAGTACAGGAAGCTGTGCCTGTATGCCTGTAACTGGGCCAAGGTTTTCAGAGTATTCAAGTACATCAGAGGCTTGCAGGTTCTGTTTAAGCATATTATAAATTATATCATAGATAAGCTGCTGTTCACTTGTAAGATTGTCATAATTAAAGGTTTCCATTGAAGCAAGACGGTTCTCAGATACAAAAAGGCTGTCCTTCATGCCCTGGATGCTAGCTTCGCCAAGTGTTGGAGAAATACCTGCAAGGCCATACTGTTGTTTATTCTTTACTGAATAGTTTAAAGTAATGCTATCATCTGAAACTTCTTCAATAAAAATAGTATTAATAAATTCGTCAAAATCTTTCTGGGTTTCTTCTGGAGAACGTTTGTCACTAGATTGTTTTATGGTGGGTAAAGAATGGAATAACGCAAATTTTTCCTGGTTAAAAATAAATATGCCCAGAAATATTACACATAATAAAACAATAATAACCCTGGCTTTCCTGCTAAAATTATTCATAAATAATCTCCAAAATATAATTAATATACTGTTTTTATAATATGTCTGCATATTACAATACAGTACATTAAGTTTTAAGAAATATGTAAAAGCCTGGCAGCCAGGCTTTTATATATTTCTTGTCTTTATTTATATATTTATGCTTTATATTAACTATATATACTTACTGTTTCACAACTATATTCGCCATTCATATTTATTTTCATAATAAATTTATCTCTGTCATAACCACCATATTTATTCATAGAGCTGTAATCAACAGTTATGCTACGCCCATCATGTATAATATTATTAACAGAAAGTGAAGCAGGATAGCGGAGAGTGTCTTTTAATGAGTTCATTGCAATTTCTTTCATTAATTCATAATTTGTAACTCTTATATTTATTTTGTATTTTTTGCCATTAAGGCTGGTATTAATAGATGTTTTGCCACATTTTAAGGGTTTTATATCACCATCTTTTGAAACCTGGAGGTTTTCAGGGTCAGAAACAGTCCAGACCGCATCTTTATAGTTTTTAATATGTTTAATATATTTATCAAGGTTGAGTGTTTCATCATCATTTACATAAATATGCCGTTTTTTAATATTCATTGTATATGAAGCAGTATTGCCGTTTTTTGCTTTTACTGTAATAAGTGACTTGCCGAGTGCAAGGATTTTAAGGCTGCCATCTTCATTTACCTTAACTACTTTTTTATTGCCAGATTTTACATTTACCTTAACCTGTGCAGTACATGAATACCAGTCTGTACATTTATCACCTACAAGCCTGTTTTTTAATTCCTCTTTATCAATGGATACTTTAGGTTGTATAACTTCAAGGTTACATGAAGCAACATTTCCGTCATATATAACAGAGATAACTGTTTTGCCAGTGCCTTTTATAAATACTGTCCCATACTTAACCGTGGCTACTGACTCATCGCTTGAGCGCCATTCTGCTTTACCGGGGTCAATAGTTACGGCACTTGCATCAAATGCCTCAAAGTCATCCAGATACTGGCAAGAGCCATATATTATTTTGCGGTTGGAGTAATTTAATGAAAGTTCTACGCTTTGGTTTTCTTCAAGGTCATCAAAACCAGAAACAGAACTCCCTGTTGTGGGATGGTTTATACTAGTTTTATCTGCAGAAGTAATTGTTTTGGAAGTATCTGCTGCCTGCAGGGCATTTGTAGCAGGTATGAACAAACTTGTACATATTGAAAAAAATGTAACTGCTGTAGCAAATTTTAATATATTTTTATTTGTTTTTTTACTTTTGTTTTTGTTAAAATTTATATTTTTTACCATAATATATGCACTCCTTTTACTGGTTTTTATAAAAAGCATTACTACTATATTACAGTATATCTAAATTTTTTCTTATCTGCAATAGGAGTTTTATTAAGAAAAGTTTAAAATATGCGTTTTTTACAGAACATGTATTTATGCTTTAAAGGCTTATATTATAAGGCTTTAAAGCATTTTTAAAGATAGATAAAAAAGAGTAAAATTCATTACAGTTAGTGACAAAGTTTATACCTGTATTTTATTTATTTCTGTACGCAGTTCGTCAATGGTCTTGTGTACTTATACAGATTTTTCGATGTCGTTTCCGGGGCTGTGTCCCATAATCAGGTGCTTTGACAATTTATTTACTTTGTATTTGTCACATAACCAGGAAAATGTATGCTGGCAGTCATGCGGTGTGTATTTTTTACCAGATAATGTTTTGGTGATGACATGCTGGCATTACCAAGTGAAAAGCTGACATGGCATCCGCAGTCAGGGCAGGCAGCATGCTTTGTCAGATACTACATGGTTACATTCAATACAGTTTGGTAATGCCATAAATACCATCCCCTTTAAATATTAAAAATAGTACTGTAATAAGATATTTTTTCTTTTGCATTCCAGTATTTGCGATGGCTTCTTCAACAGTTGCACCATCTGCCATGCAGCCAATTAGAGGGCAGTATTATTTTCTTGGTTTTCCTTAGTATCTATGTTTTTGCATTTGGTTCTTTTTTATTGCATTTCGTTGGAATCATAAGATTCAATAATTTTTCCTGTTTTGGCATTTATATAGTCAAGATGGATATTATCAGCTTCTTTGCCATTAAAAATATTATACATTCCACCAAGCATATAAAAAGCAAGACTGGACATTGTTTCAGATAAATCCAGTTTCTTAGACTTTGTAGTGATTTCAAATGAGGTAAAATCATCATTTGCTTTAATATCTGTAAAGTTTGGATAATCTTCTGAAGCAATCATTTTTTCTAATTGTTCATTTGCATTTTTAGTCATTTCCTGCATTAACTTTTCATGTTGTGCTTTGGTCATAATATATGTAGCACTTCCGTCTTTATTAAGTTTTATTGACTTATAACCACTTTCTTTGGCTACCTTATCAAGTTCTTTTTGTGTGGTTTCACCCATAAATTCAGCAGGTACTTTAAACTTTACATTGAAAAGGTTCTTTTCAACTTCAACATCCCCTATTGCATCCAGGTCATCTGATGGAGTGTCCTGTGGTTCTTCTGTGCTGGCAGATGGAGTATCTTGTGGCTTTTCTGTATTCGCAGATGAAGTGGTTTTAGTGTTCTGGGTACTTGATGAACTAGTATCAGACTTATTGCCACAGCTTGAAAAGATGATTGATGAAGTAATTAATAATATAAATAATTTGTTTCTCATAGTATCTCCCTCTTAATATAATAATTTAAAAATAGTATCTATTTATATTGGATTTTTTACTTTTTATAGTGTATTTTTAGTATATAGTTATAAAGTGTATAAGTCAACCCAAAACTTACTAAATATAGCAGCAAATACTATTAAATATTAAATTTTTTTTTTTGAACATTTAATTATCTGTTCAAGCATGATTCTATATTACACTTATCTGGTTTAACAAATAAAACACGGATTAATATTTTGGAATTTTATCCAATGTTTTCTATTTATTATTATGAATAGTTATTTGATAAAATTGGGAAAATAATTATAAGTTTAAATTTAATCTGGAGGGAACTATGGCAGAGAATAAACAATTAGGAAAGCAGAGCATAAAGTTTGCCCATCCGCCATTTATACGTGGGGCTGCATCTGTTGCAGGCACTAAAGAAGGGGATGGGCCTTATGGGAAATATTTTGACGAAATAGAACAAGACCCGATGGCAGGTGGTGATAGCTGGGAAGATGCAGAAGGAAGGTTTCAGGAGAAAGCAGCAGAACTTGCGGTAAAGAAAGCAGGCTGTCAGACAGAAGATATAAGGTATATTGTAGCAGGTGATTTGCTTGGGCAGCTTATGGCATCTTCATTTGGTTTAATGAAGCTGGACAGGCCATTATTTGGTGTGTATGGGGCATGTTCTACAATGGGAGAGTCACTTGCTATTGCATCAATAATAGCAGAGGGAGGTTTTGCAGATAATGTGCTTGCAATAACTTCCAGCCATTTTGCAAGTGCAGAGAAACAATTCAGGTTTCCGCTTGGTTATGCAAACCAGCGCAATAAGTCTGCAACATGGACAGTTACAGGAAGTGGTGCTGTGGTTGTGTCATCTGCAAGCAATATCCAGGCAGATGATAGCCCGGGGGACAAGCTGCCAGATAAAGTGCCTGCTGAAAAAAATAAAGTTCATATTACAGGTATTACAACTGGCAAAATTGTTGATTATGGTGTAAAAGACAGCATGAATATGGGTGCATGTATGGCACCGGCAGCAGCAGATGCAATAGTGCAGCACTTAATAGATTTTGGAAAGAGCCCAGGACAATATGATAAAATTATAACAGGTGATTTAGGTCTTGTTGGCAAGGATATATTAATAGATATAATACGCGCAAAGGGATATGATATATCAGAAAATTATATGGACTGTGGCATTGAGATATATGGTGATGGGCAGAATGTACAATCTGGCGGAAGCGGCTGCGGATGTAGTGCAGTTATGCTGGCAGGGTATATTTTAAAAATGCTTGAGAGTGGAAAGTGGAAACGGGTTCTTTTTGTTCCTACAGGTGCTCTTTTGTCACAGGTAAGTTTTAATGAAGGAAATAGTGTTCCAGGTATTGCCCATGCGGTACTTCTTGAAAGGAGGGGCTGATATAAAATGAATTATTTATTATCTTTTTTAGTGGGTGGTGCAATATGTGTTGTTGTACAGATATTAATGGATAATACAAAGCTCCTGCCAGGCAGGATAATGGTAATACTTGTATGTACAGGTGCACTGCTTGGTGCAGCTGGTCTTTATGAACCATTTGAAAAGTGGGCAGCAAGTGGTGCAACAGTACCTTTGCTTGGTTTTGGAAATACTCTTTTTAAGGGTGTAAAAGATGCTATAGATAATGAAGGTTTTATTGGTCTTTATAAAGGAGGCTTTACGGCAAGTGCTGTAGGAATTTCAACTGCACTTTTATGGGGCTATCTTGCATCACTGGTATTTAAGCCAAAAATGAAATCATAAAAACATTCTTATTTGAATATAAATATATAATAATTTGAATTGCAAAAATAAAAAAAATAACAAATAAAAATAATGGAAAGTAAAAATCATAACAAATAGGAAACATGACAAATAAAAACAGAACCTGGAATAAAATATTTTCAAAGGTTCTGTTTTTATTGTAAAATTTTGAAATATTTAGTATAAAATAAAAAAATTGATAAAAAAATAAAAAAGTTGCAAAAATTACTTGCAAGTTTGGCAAAAAAGATATAAAATTTTTTATATAAAAAATTGTTTATCATGAAACATTTGGACAGGTAAATTTTAAATCCAAATCCAGAGAAAGGAATGGCAGTAAAATGGCTAACACTAAAAAGAAAACTGTAAAAGCAGACAAAGAAGAAAGCACAGTAAAAGAACCAGTTGTAACTGAAATAGCGGAAGCTGTAAAAGCAGAAGAAGCTGCTGGTGCACAGGAAGAAGTTAAAGAGGAAGAAATACCTGGAGAAAAAGAAGCAGAAGCTGCTGCTGGTACACAGGTTAAAGAGGATGCTGCTGGAACAGAAGAGCCAGTACGTAAAAAGAGAAAATATACAAAAAAAGCAACAAAGGAAACAAAAACAGAAAAAACAACATCAAAGAAAAGTAAAAAGGAATCTAAAGAAGTTGAAAATATCCAGGAAGTATATATTGAATTTGGTGACAATAAGATACTTTCAGAAGAGGTTATTGAAAATATTAAGCAGGCATATAAGGCAGAGGGACACAGGATTTCTTCTATTAAAAAATTACAGGTATATATGAACCTTGATGAGAAAAAGGCATATTATGTAATTAATGACAAGGCAGAAGGAAAATTTGTAGAATTTTAAAATTATATAGGGATATTTATTTTATTGGAGGCATGTAAGCCTCCGGTTTTTATTTGCATCAGGTTTTGTACTGTTTATAGTTATAAATTTAATATATTAAGATTTTATTGTGTAATTATGGCAATACATAAAGACAGGGTGTATATTATATTTTCAAATATAATATACACCCTGCCAGCTTTTTACAGCATTATATTAAGGCATTTCTGGCAAATTGCCTTTTTACAGCCCTAAAAAATATTACTGCTGCCCGCCTGACATTTCTTCTTCTTGGCGTTTAATCATCTGACGCACCATTTCGCCACCAACTGAACCATTCTGTGCAGATGTTAAATCTCCATTGTATCCGCCATTTTTAAGAGGTACACCAATTTCATTAGCTACCTCCATTTTAAACCTGTTCATTGCTTCCTTTGCCTGTGGTACTTCCATTCTTGAACTATTATTGTTTGTCATGGTTAATCCCTCCTTTTATTTTGTCCGGGATGTTTTAATTCTGTTTTCCATATCACATAAGTTCCGCAATATCCTGGCAGCCGTTATGGCTGCCAGGAGGAACTTGTGTAACTGGACAGATAATGGATTGCTTTTTCCCGGTTTAAGATAAGTTATGACTTATCTTGATATTATTATGGACAACAGAAATTAAATTATGTTGGTAGTTTTTAGTAAAAGGTTGTAATTTTTTTTATTTATGATATAATTTAAATATTTGTATTAATATTTATAATTAAATGGAGGTTTTGATATGAAACATATTAAAACAATTAACAGGGCTAATTTAAACGCTACAGCAAAAAAAGGCGGATGTGGCAAATGCCAGGCTTCCTGCCAGTCAGCTTGTAAGACATCATGCACAGTTGGAAACCAGAAGTGTGCTAATGATGAAAATAAGTAATAAAAACAGGCCTTACATATGCTTTAATTAGCTATAGCTGGATTAATGGCTGTTGCAGATATCTGTAGCAGCCATTATATTTATCCCATGTTTATAATGTAGTATGTAAATTTTTAATAAAGAAAGGCAGCAAAAATAAAATGATACATAAATTTAAATCAAAGGATATAAATGTAGTACTGGATGTAAACAGTGGCGGTGTCCATGTTGTAGATGATATTACATATGGGCTTCTTGATTATATAGAGCCTCCATTTGAAAAAGAATGTCCAGGGGAAATAATTGCAAAGTTAAATGGAAAATATAATAATGAAGATATAAAAGAGGCATACCAGGAGATTTTATCATTATATAATGAACAGTTATTATTCAGCCAGGATGTTTATGGTGATTATGCAGAAACAGCAGTAAAGTCACCAGTTAAAGCTATGTGCCTTCATATTGCACATGACTGTAACCTGCGTTGTAAATACTGTTTTGCTGCTACTGGTGATTTTGGCACAGGCAGGAAGCTTATGCCGCTTGAAACGGGTAAAGCTGCTATAGATTTTCTGCTTGAAAAATCTGAAGGGCGTGAAAACCTGGAAGTGGATTTCTTTGGTGGTGAACCACTTATGAATTTTGAGGTGGTAAAGGAAATTGTAAATTATGCCAGAAGCAGGGAAAAGGAATATAATAAGAATTTCAGGTTTACAATTACTACAAATGGAATGCTGCTTACAGATGATAAAATTGATTTTATTAATAATGAAATGTCCAATGTTGTACTTTCAATAGACGGGCGCAAGGAAGTTAATGATAAGATGAGGGTACGTGTGGACGGAAGTGGTTCTTATGATAAGATTACAAAGGCATATAAGCGTCTTGTTGAAAAGCGTGGTGATAAAGAATATTATGTACGGGGGACATATACAAAATATAACCTTGACTTTTCAGAAGATGTAATCCATCTTTATAATGCTGGTTTTGACCAGATTTCAGTTGAACCTGTTATGGAAGATGAAAGCGTGGAATATGCAATTACTGAAAAGGATTTAAAACAGATTTACAGTGAATATGATAAGCTTGTGGATAAAATCGCAGAAATAAAGAAAAATAATGGAAGCATAAATTTCTTTCATTTTATGATTGACCTTGACCAGGGGCCTTGTGTAATAAAGAGGCTGAGGGGGTGTGGAAGCGGTAATGAATATGTGGCAGTTACACCTGATGGGGATATTTACCCATGCCACCAGTTTGTCGGCCATGAAGAATATAAAATGGGAAATCTTTATGAGCATACATTCAATGAAGACATTAAGAAAGAATTTGCAGGGTGCCATGTATATTCCAAAACTTCATGCAGGGACTGCTGGGCTAAGTTTTACTGTAGTGGCGGATGTAATGCAAATAATTATATTTATAATGGTGATATCCACAAGCCATATGAACTGTCATGTAAAATTATGAGAAAACGCCTTGAGTGTGCAATACTTTCAAAAGTGTGTGAACAGATGGGAGAATAGTAATATTTAATCCAATATTGTGGGAGAAGAATATGGTTTCATTGCTAGGTAAGCTTTTTATTAAAGATTATACTAATTATAATGATTCCGGGGTAAGGCGGAAATATGGAATACTTGCAAGTATTATAGGTATATTTTTAAATATACTTTTGTTTGGCTTTAAATATTTTGTGGGATGGTTAAGCGGTTCAGTTGCAATAATGGCAGATGCATTTAATAACTTATCTGATGCAGGTTCTTCCATAATAACACTTGCAGGGTTTAAAGTTACTGGGATGAGCCCTGATGCTGAACATCCTTTTGGACATGGAAGGGTTGAATATATATCAGGTTTTATTGTATCTATGGCAATTATCTTAATGGGAGTTGAACTTTTAAAAAGTTCAGCAGTTAAAATACTGGACCCGGTTAAAATTGATACAAGCGCTGCTGCTTTTATTATACTGGCTGTATCTGTTTTTATAAAGCTTTATATGGCATTTTATAATAACAGTATTGGCAGGAAAATTAATTCAGCAGCGATGAAAGCAACAGCAATAGACAGTTTAAGCGATGCTGCTGCTACATCAGTAGTATTTGTGTCAATGGCTGTAATGATGTATTCGGATATTAATATAGATGGTTATACAGGTGCACTTGTTGCTATGTTTATACTTTTTGCTGGTTACAATGCAGCTAAAGACACAATATCCCCACTTCTTGGAACTAAGCCGTCTAAAGAAATAGTAGAAGCAATAGACAGTGTTATTATGTCACATGAAGGAATACTTGGCGTGCATGATTTAATAGTACATGATTACGGACCTGGCAGAATGATAGTTTCGTTGCATGCGGAAGTGCCTGGTGACAGGAATATTTATGAATTGCATGATTTAATTGACCATATTGAGAATGATTTAAACGATATGTTTAATTGTGAATGTGTAATCCATATGGATCCGGTGGATATAAATGACAACAGGGTAAAGGAAGTGCGGGCTGAAGCTGGGAAAGCTGTACAGTCAGTAGATGAAAGGCTTTCAATACATGATTTAAGGATAGTGCCATGCCAGAATTATGATAATATTATATTTGATATGATAGTACCACCTGAATGCCATAAAAGGGATAAAGAGATAAAAGAACAAGTTTGCAGGAAGATAGAAGAGAAGTATCCAGGGTGTAAAGCAGTTATAAAAATTGATAAATCATATATATAGCTATTGCTTACCTGGTATTTAAGAAATTTTTACAAATATAACCGCATTTATTATTCCATTTTGGCCTGAAATGGTATATAATGGACTTGATTTTCCAGAAATGCTGGCAGTATTCCTGGAATTACGGCTTCACGTATGTGGAGAATATAAAGAGATGGAGGTTATGTTATGTTAGTATCAGCTAAAGAAATGCTTACTAAGGCTAAAGCTGGCAAATATGCAGTTGGCCAGTTTAATATCAACAATTTAGAGTGGACAAAAGCCATTTTACAGACAGCACAGGAATTAAATTCACCTGTTATTTTAGGCGTATCAGAAGGTGCAGGCAAGTATATGTGTGGTTACAAAACAGTAGTTGGAATGGTTAATGGAATGCTTGAAGAGTTAAATATAACTGTTCCTGTAGCGCTCCACCTTGACCATGGTTCATTTGAAGGTGCAAAGGCTTGTATTAATGCAGGTTTTTCATCAATTATGTTTGATGGTTCACATTACCCTATTGAAGAAAATATTGACAAGACTACACAGTTAGTACATGCATGTGATATCCTTGGGCTTTCACTTGAAGCAGAAGTTGGCTCAATAGGTGGTGAAGAAGACGGCGTAGTTGGTGCTGGTGAGTGTGCAGACCCTGATGAATGTAAGATGGTTGCAGACCTTGGGGTTACAATGCTTGCAGCAGGCATTGGCAATATCCACGGCAAATATCCTGACAACTGGCAGGGCCTCAGCTTTGAAACACTTGATGCAATCCAGGCTAAAACAGGGGATATGCCTCTTGTACTTCATGGTGGTACAGGCATTCCTGCTGACATGATTAAAAAGGCTATTTCACTTGGTGTTGCTAAGATTAATGTTAACACAGAGTGCCAGCTTTCATTCCAGGAGGCTACACGTAAGTATATTGAAGAAGGCAAAGACCAGCAGGGCAAGGGATTTGACCCACGTAAGCTTTTAGCTCCTGGTGCAGAAGCTATTAAGGCTACTGTAAAAGAGAAGATGGAACTCTTTGGTTCAGTTGGAAAGGCTTAATAAGACAGGTCCAACCAGTTAAGATTAAGGCAGTTATATAAGCGCAAGCCATATTGACTTGCGCTTTTAGCTTATTTTATCCCATAATAAGAAATATAAATGGAGGCTACATGGTTAAAAAAGAATTTTTAGATATTCTTAGGGAAAGCCTTGCAGGTAATGTGCCAGTGTCTGAAATAGAAGAAAATATCCGTTATTATAAAGATTATATTGAGAATGGGGCAGGGTCTGAAGAAGAGGCACTTGGACAGCTTGGTGACCCGCATCTTATTGCAAGGACTATAATAGACAGTTTTAAAGCTTCAAAAGGCCCTATGGCAGATTTTTATACTGAACAGGCAAGGAATGAATACAGCAGTGGTACTTTTGAAGAGGACGGAAGCCGTGCAGAAGATGAAGATAACGGATATACAGAGTACAAATATAAAACAGAATTTGGACATAAATTCAAATGGTATGAAAAGCTGGTTCTGGCAGTTATTATAATTGGAATGATTTCATTAGTGCTTTTTATTGGAGGGCTTGCAATAGCAATTATTTTACGTATTATCCTTCCGGTTGTGCTAATACTGGTAATTATAAAATTTATTGCAGATTATTTCAGGAGAGGTTGACAGAATATGGCATATAATGGTATTATCCTTTATTAAAGCGGAAGAAGTGAGGGAATATGTATAAGATATTATATAAAGATGGAAATGCAAAGAGAGGCCAGCTTGAAACGGTACATGGTACTATACAGACACCAGTGTTTATGAATGTTGGTACAGATGGTGCAATGAAAGGAGCTGTTTCTACACAGGATTTACAAGAAATTAAGACACAGGTTGTGCTTTGTAATACTTACCACCTGCATGTAAGGCCAGGTGATAATATTGTAAAGGACATGGGTGGGATCCGTAAATTTATGGCCTGGGACAAGCCTGTACTCACTGACTCTGGCGGTTTCCAGGTGTTTTCGCTTGCGGGGCTGAGGAAGATAAAGGAAGAGGGCGTATATTTTAATTCACATATTGATGGCAGGAAGATTTTTATGGGACCAGAGGAAAGTATGCAGATACAATCAAACATTGCATCTACAATTGCTATGGCGTTTGATGAGTGTCCTCCCCATCCTGCTACAAGGGAATATATGCAAAATTCCACAGACAGGACATTAAGGTGGCTTGTACGCTGCAAAAAAGAGATGGAAAGGCTTAAAAGTCTTGATACTACTATTAACAGGTCACAGCTTCTTTTTGGCATTAACCAGGGAGGTACTTTTGAAGATATCCGCAGGGAACATGCAAAACAGATAACAGAACTGGAACTTGATGGGTATGCGCTTGGAGGCCTTGCTGTTGGTGAGAGCCATGAAGAAATGTATAATATAATAGAAAAAACTGTGCCATATCTTCCACAGGACAAGCCTGTTTACCTTATGGGTGTGGGCACTCCTGCCAATATACTGGAAGCAGTAGAGCGTGGTGTGGATTTTTTTGACTGTGTTTATCCTGCTAGAAATGGGCGTCATGGACATGCTTACACTAACTTTGGCAAACTGAACCTTTTAAATAAGCAGTATGAGCTGGATGAAAGGCCTCTGGATGAAACATGTGGCTGCCCTGTATGCAGGATGTACAGCCGTGCATATATAAGGCATCTTTTAAAAGCTAAAGAAATGCTTGGGTTAAGACTTATGGTTACACATAACCTTTATTTTTATAATATACTGATGGAAGAAATACGCAGTGCAATAGAAAAAGGCTGCTATAAAGAGTATAAAAGTAAAAGATTAGCAAATCTTAAGGAGGATTTAAAATGAATTTAGTATTATTAACTGGTGGTGGTGCACAAAGTCTTTTAAGCATAGTAGTTGTATATGCTGTTGTAATTGGTATATTCTGGTTTTTTGCAATCAGGCCACAGAAAAAGCAGCAGAAGGAACATGATGCACTTATAACAACACTTGAAGTGGGTGACAGCATACTTACCACCAGCGGTTTCTTTGGCGTAGTTATAGATATAACAGATGAAGTTGTTATTGTAGAATTTGGTAATAATAAAAACTGCCGTATCCCTATGAAGAAAGAAAATATAGTAGAGATAGATAAACAGAGCAGTGAAAAATAATAAAATCAGTTTATAGCGATTTGCGGTATACTCTTGGAGATATGCCGTATTTTTTTTTGAAAAGACGGTTAAAATATGAAAGGTTAACAAAGCCAGTTTCATATGATATTTCCAGGATAGGTTTATCTGTATCAGAAGGAAGAGTATATGCAGCAGAAAGCCTGTAGTCATTTGGGCATTCTTTAAAAGTGCATCCAATATGTTTTTTGAAAAATTTTATCTTTTAGAAAATATTGTTCAAGATAAAAATTATAATATAGACATATAGAAAACAGCAAATATTTTATTATATTTAGGAGGATATTATGGAAATGCAAAACAAAATTGAGGGGTATTTAGGAAAGGGAATAAACAGGGCGTCAAATAAAGAGGTTTATTATGCACTTTTAAGACTTGCTAAGGATATGTGTAAGGATAAAAAAGCAAATAAAGGTTCTAAAAAGGTGTATTATATCTCTGCGGAATTTCTTATTGGAAAATTGCTCTCCAATAATTTAATTAATCTTGGTATTTTTGATGATGTAAAGAAATGCCTGGCTGAAAATGGCAAAGATTTAACAGAAATTGAAGAGACTGAGCCAGAACCTTCACTTGGCAATGGCGGTCTTGGAAGGCTTGCTGCCTGCTTTATGGATTCAATAGCAACACTTGGGCTGAATGGTGCAGGAATAGGTCTTAATTACCATTTTGGGCTTTTTAAACAGGTGTTTGAATGTAATAAGCAGAAAGAAGTTAAAAATCCGTGGATTGAAAAAGAGAGCTGGCTTATAGATACAGGAATACATTTTCCAGTTCAGTTTAAAAATTTTACTTTAAATTCAACATTGTATGATATTGATGTTCCTGGATATGAGAGCGGTGTAAACAAGCTTCATTTATTTGACATAGACACACTGGATGAGTCAATTGTAGGTGATGGCATATCCTTTGATAAATTACAGATTCCCAAGAACCTTACACTTTTCCTTTATCCAGATGACAGTGACAAGGCAGGAGAACTTTTAAGGATTTACCAGCAGTATTTTATGGTAAGCAATGGTGCACAGTTAATTCTTAAAGAAATGGATGAGAATGGTTATGATTTAAAGAAGCTTTATGAACATGCAGTTATACAGATTAATGATACACATCCTTCTATGGTAATACCAGAACTTATCCGTCTGTTACAGGAGCGTGGCATGGAATTTGATGAAGCAGCAGATATTGTAAGCAGGACATGTGCATATACTAACCACACAATACTGGCAGAAGCACTTGAGAAATGGCCTGTTTCATACCTTGAGGAAGTTGTGCCACAGCTTATGCCTATAATAAGGAAACTTGATGAAAAGGTTAAGGCAAAATACAGTGACTCAAAGGTTGCAATTATAGATGATGAAAACCGTGTTCATATGGCACATATGGATATACACTATGGTTTTAGTGTAAATGGTGTTGCTGCCCTCCATACTGATATACTTAAACAGTCAGAGTTAAAGGCATTTTATGATATTTACCCTGAAAAATTCAATAATAAAACAAATGGCATTACATTCCGCCGCTGGCTTATGCACTGCAATATAGAACTTGCAGAATATATCACAAGTCTTATAGGGGATGGCTGGAAAAAGGATGCAAAAGAGCTGGAGAAACTCCTTGGATATAAGGAAGATACCGAAGTCCTTAAAAAGATGTTAGAGATAAAGGACAATAATAAGAAGCAGCTTAAAAAGTATCTTAAAGATACACAAAATATAGATATTCCAGATAATTCAATATTTGATATACAAGTTAAGCGCCTGCATGAGTACAAACGCCAGCAGTTAAATGCTCTTTACCTTATCTATAAATATAAGGAAATCAAGTCTGGCAAGCTTCCAGAGACACCAATTACAATGATATTTGGTGCAAAGGCAGCACCTGCATATACACTTGCAAAGGATATTATACATCTTATCCTCTGCTTAGAACAGGTTATTGAAAATGACCCAAAGGTTAATCCTTATTTAAAAGTGGTAATGGTTGAAAATTATAATGTAACCAAAGCAGCAAAACTTATTCCAGCATGTGATATTTCAGAGCAGATTTCCCTTGCATCAAAAGAAGCAAGTGGAACTGGGAATATGAAGTTTATGCTTAATGGGGCTGTTACACTGGGCACAATGGATGGTGCAAATGTAGAGATAAATGACCTTGTTGGCAAAGAAAATATTTATATATTTGGCAAGTCAAGTGATGAAGTTATTAACCTTTATGATACAAACGGGTATTCATCAAGGGAAATATATGAAGAGGATGTGCTTGTAAAAGAGCTTGTTGACTTTATAATCAGCCCTGAATTAATAATGGCTGGTGACCCTGCAAGCCTTGGACGCCTTTTTAAAGAGATTGTCAATAAAGACTGGTTTATGACACTGCTTGACCTGAAAGAGTATATTGGTGTTAAAGACAAGATGCTTGGTGACTATTCAGACAGAATGGTATGGGCAAAGAAGATGCTTGTCAATACAGCAAAGGCAGGATTTTTCTCATCAGACAGGACAATAGAAGAGTATAATAACGATATCTGGAAGCTGTAGGCTTTTGGATTAGAAACCGGACAGGACAGTTTCATTAAAAGAGCCAGAATATTCTGGCTCTTTTATATAGGGATTATAAAAATTTTACAGAGGATAGTTGCAAGCTTCTGCAAGTTTTTCCAGATACCTGTATGGCACTGCAAGGTTTCCCCTTCCACTGCCAATATCTATTGCAGGTTTGTTGCTGCCATGAAAGTCTGAACCGCCGCTTGGCAGCAGGTTATATTTCCTGGCAAGTTTTTTTGCATATATTTCGTCTGCTTCTGTATGGTTGGAATATAAGACTTCAATCCCCATAAGTCCTGAAAGTGTAAGCCTTTTTATTAACTTTTCAAGTTCAGTTTCTTTTAGCTTGTAGTGCAGGGGATGCGCAAGTACAGGGACACCGCCTGCATTTCTTATTAGTTCTATGCCTTCTTCTGGTTCTATGTATTTACGTGGCACATAGTAAGGAGTGGTTGTGTCAAGATATTTTTTAAAGGCTTCAGCGGGAGTGGAAACTATTTTATTATCAACAAGGAAGCGTGCGAAGTGGGCTCTTGTTACAACAGTATCAGGGTTGCCTTCCATAAGTGCTTCCATTGAAATTGGAACGCCTGCTTTATGCAGGTTTGAAACCATTTCCATATTACGGTCATCCCGCCTTTTTATTATCATTTTGGCAGCATTCTTAAATGCAGTGTTTTTGTGGTTTATAAAAAGACCTACAATATGTATATCCCTGTCTTTATAGGCAACAGATAATTCTGTGCCAGGGATAAATTTTATTGGTGCATTTTGTTTTTTTATGGCATTTATGGCATCTTCTGTCCCAGCTATGGTGTCATGGTCGGTAAGTGCAAATGCAGCCAGCCCTTTCTTTACGGCTTTTTCAACAAGCACAGAAGGCGGGCATGTCCCATCAGAATAGTTTGAGTGTGTATGTAAATCAATGTATTTCATAATGTTTTTCCTCATTTCTGCGCCGCTTTCATAATCCAGGTTTGTGGCAAGCAGCGCATAGACACAAACAATCCATGAAAAATGCTGTTTTTGTATTTCATAAAATTATAAACATTATACCATAACAGGTATATTTTGTGGCTGAAAGGTATAAATATGAGTAATAAGAATTATTAGGAGATATTTTCAATATGGAGAAGAAAAATATCCTAAATTATGCTATAATTTTAGCTGGAATGTTTATTGCCAGTGCAGCAATGCTTGCCGCCATGTCAGCCGTTATATGGAAAACAGGCGCTGGAGCGGGCGCTGTCAGCGGATGTGTTATTGCTGTATACATACTATCAAATTTTATTGGCGGTTTTGTGGCAGGTAAAAAAGCAGGCAAGCATAAATTTCTGTGGGGAATAGCTGTAAGTGTTGTGTATTTTGCAGTTATATTTGTTGCAGGAATATGGTTTATGGGAAATGAGCCTGTGGTAAGGCCAGAGGTTATAACCGGGGCTATGGTCTGTATCATTTCAGGTATGTTTGGGGGAATGCTTGCACCTTGACAAAACAGTAACAAAAATTGACATAATTGTAATATATTTTTAAAACAAAAGTAAAAGATATATGTTAAGATAATTAAGATATCGCAGAAATTTGGGAATAATTAAAATGCTGATAAAAAATTGGAGGGAACGTCAAATGGACAATAGGGAAAAACACTTTAAAGATGAGAAAGGCATTTTTGAAAGGGAGTCGTACCGGGTAAGAAGCATTATGAACCAGAGAAAGAGGCGCAATGAAATGAAGACAAGGGTAATGCTTTTTGGAACAGGGCTTGTGCTTGTGGCTGTCCTGACGGTGCTTGCCTTTAAGCTTGCCGGACTAAACGGTGAAAGTGACCAACAGGATAATGTTTCAGCGGCAGGAGGTCCTTCTGTAGATGAAAGTGGGGAAACAGGAAATAAGCAGAGAAAGAAAAATGATGATAAGAAAAAAGACAAGGAGGAGCCAGCAAAGCCAGCAACAGCAACAGGTAAAAAAAGATGGCTTCGTGACAGCCTTGACCCTGACAAGCCAATGGTTGCGCTGACATTTGATGATGGGCCATATACTCCTGTTACAAGTAAAATTTTAAAAATTCTAAAAAAGTATGATGCAAGGGCAACTTTTTTTGTTGTAGGAAGCCGTGTCCCACAATATAAAGATATGGTAAAACAGGCTTATGAGCAGGGAAATGAAATTGCAACACACACATATAACCATGCAAATCTTACTAAGCTTAGCAAGAAAGGTATTAAATCTGAACTGAATAAAAGCAAAAAAGTCATAAAGGATGTTATTGGATGCAGTTTTTCAACCTTAAGGCCACCAGGAGGCAGTATTAATGATACAATGAGGAGTGTTATCAAAGTGCCAATGATTTACTGGAGTGTTGATACAGAAGACTGGAAAAGCAGGAATGCAAAATCGGTTTTAAGTGAGTGCAAGGTTATCCAGGATGGCGATATTGTACTTATGCATGATTTATATCCATCAACAGCGGATGCAGTTAAAAAGCTTGTGCCAAGGCTTGTAAAAGAGGGATACCAGCTTGTAACAGTTGATGAGCTGTTCCATTATAAGGGAATTAAGGCAGAAGGCGGAAAGGTCTATATGAGTGGAAGATAATTCCAGGAATATGGTTTTATTTATAACACCTCATCTGTAGGTAAACAGCAGGGGTGTTATTTTTGTACTTGCATTTGGTTTTTTACAAAAAATTCGGATAAATTTACTTTTAATATACTGGTGTTATGCTTGCAAATGTTATGCTTGCAAACCACTTGACAACTGTGTTATAATGATTTTTAATGTGGCTTACAGCATTAGTTTATAGTATTAGTTTAGGGATAGTCACAAAAGAAGTTTAGTAAAAAAGGAGATATGTAGCATGAAGAACAAGAAGAAAGGGTTATTGTATTTATTTATAATTCTTGCAGTAACCGGGCTCTGTGCTTTTACAACATTGGTTGGATTTACTGATGCTCATAGGGGCAGTGCCCAGAATATTAAACTTGGTTTGGATTTGGCAGGTGGTGTGAGTATTACGTACCAGACTGTTAAGGAAAATCCGGCTGATACAGAGATGCGTGATACAATTGCCATGATGCAAGACAGGGCAGAGGTATACAGCACAGAGTCTTCTGTAGTACAGGAAGGAAATAACCGTATTTCCATTGATATACCTGGTGTAGAAAATGCAGATGAGGTTCTTGAATCTTTAGGTAAAGAAGGTACACTTGACTTTGTTGCAGAAGATGACATGAAATTCGATGATGCTGGCAATCCAGAGTATACCAAAGTGGTATGTTCGGGAAAACATGTTAAAAATGCAGAAGCAGGTACACAGCAGGATGAAATAACTAAAAACAAAGAGTATGTAGTAGAGCTTTCATTTAATGAAAAGGGGAAAAGGAAGTTTGCCAAGGCAACTGCCGAGGCATATACTTCAAGAAAAAAGATATATATTGTATATGATGGAAAAGTATTATCTGCGCCTGCTGTACAGGAAGAAATAACAGATGGAAAGGCAGTTATTTCTGGAAGTTTCAAGACATATGCAGAGGCGGACGAGCTTGCTTCCATGATACGTATAGGTGCACTTCCTGTTGAACTTAAAGAAATACAGTCACAGGTAGTTGGTGCACAGTTAGGACAGGATGCAATTAACACAAGCCTTCTGGCTGGTGCTATTGGTTTTGGGCTTGTAGTATTGTTTATGGTAATTTTCTACAGACTGCCAGGACTTGCTTCTTCACTTGCACTTGTGTTCTATCTTGTAGTTATGCTTGTAGCACTTAATGTGCTTGACATTACACTTACACTTCCAGGTGTGGCAGGTATTATATTAAATATTGGTATGGCAGTTGATGCTAATGTTATTATATTTACACGTATTAAAGAAGAATTAAGGAGGGGCAAATCAGTACATTCAAGTATAAAGATTGGTTTTGACAAAGCACTTTCTGCAATTGTGGATGGTAATGTAACAACACTTATCGCAGCAGCAGTTTTATATATTAAAGGTTCAGGAACTGTTAAAGGGTTTGCAACCACTCTTGCACTTGGTATTATACTTTCAATGTTTACATCACTTGTCATTACAAAGCTTATTCTTAATGCTATGTATTCATTAGGTGTAGATGATGTTAAGTATTTTGGAATTGAGAAAGAAAGAAAGCAGATTAACTTTATTGGCAATAAAGCAAAATTCTTTGCAATTTCTGGAGTTATATTAGCTGCATGTGTAGTTATGCTTGTAGTAAATAATGCAAAGGATGGCCATATACTTAATTATGGTCTTGACTTTATGGGTGGTACAACCTATGATATACCATTTAGTGACAGCCAGAAGATAGATGCAGATTTTAAGAAAGAAATAGAAAGTATTTTCATGGAAGAAAGTGGTTCAAATGATGTTATTATAGCTGAGGTTGCTGGTGCTAATGAACTTACAATCAAAACAGTTGAGCTTTCAGAGGAACAGCGTAAAAACCTTACATCAACTATTTCTTCAAAATACAGTATTCAAGAGGACAGTATCCAGATACAGAGCATAAGTGCTTCAGTTTCTGATGAAATGAAATCCGATGCTATTATTGCAGTAGTTATTGCAGCAATTTGCATGCTTATATATATCTGGTTCAGGTTTAAAGATATTATTTTTGCTGGCAGTGCAGTATTAGCGCTTTTGCATGACGTTATATGTGTGCTTCTTGTTTATGCAGCAGCAAGGATTTCAGTAGGTAATACATTTATAGCATGTATGCTTACAATTGTGGGTTACTCAATTAATGCTACTATTGTAATATTTGACCGTATACGTGAGAACCTTGGTACACGTACAAGTAGTGAAGCACTTGAGGGAATAGTTAATGACAGTATAACGCAGACCCTGACAAGAAGTATAAATACATCACTTACAACTTTCTTTATGGTATTTATGCTTGCTATACTTGGTGTAGAGTCAGTAAGGGATTTTGCAATACCACTTCTTGCAGGTATAGTATGTGGTGCATATTCTTCTGTATGTATAACAGGTACACTCTGGTATACGATTAAGAAAGTATCATCAAAGAAAAAAGATGGTATAAAAAACAATAATATGGCTAAGGTTAAAAAAGCATAACTGTGAATAGTAACAAATATTCTTGTATCTTCCGTATGTCTGAATAACCTGGCTTGCATAAAGCATGGAAGCGTGTTATAATCTATATAAATTTAGAGATTAAAGAAAGAGGTGGAAGAATGAGAAGATAATCGGCTTTTAAAACATGATATATATTTTAGTAACATAAACATTTATGTTTACTGTTTATTCATGTTGCCAAAAGTGGATTATGCTTCTCATAACCCTTCTTTTTTGGATATAAAATACTGGATATTAAATAGATACTATATATTCTTTATACAGATATATTTATACATTATAATTTATCAGGGGATTAATAATGAGAAACCAGAACCACTTGGCAGCAGTGGTTCTTTTTTACTTTATAGGAAATTCCGATTTTAAAGAACAGAAAAAAGAACAAGAATTCATCGGACGTATGTTAGATGAACTCTTGCCTAGGGTACGGCGATGAGACGACACGGCT